>JAIQZR010000007.1 GCA_021777035.1 Candidatus Scalindua sp.
ATAAATCTTTTCAAGACCCTTGTCTATAACATCCTCATGCAACTTTTCCTGCTCGTCCGATTTAAAAACTTCACCCATTTCACCAGAAAGGATCTTGGCGATTCCATTAAAGGCAACATGATGATAATGCGGATCATAAACCGATACAGCCTCCAACTCCAGGTTATATTTCACGGCTAAATCAGATGCCATTTCAACTGCCCTGAAAGATTGTTCACTACCATCAACGGTTACGATTACTCTGCCTTCAAGAGGTTTATTGTCCTTCACTATTAATACATCGGTATTAATCCTTCTGACAACTCTTTCACAAACACTACCAATCGCATTCTCTTCTACCTCACCAAGGCCCCTTACACCAATAATCACAAGATCGTAATCATTGCTGTTGATGTCGTTTACTAACTGAATATAATTTTTTCCCTCTTGTATGTTTCTCGTAAAAGGAATATTTTGCTTTTTGCTTTTTCTTTCGAGGCTATCAAGATATGAATCTGAAATCATTCGAAGTCCGCGACCTATCAGAGAATTGTGGTATTCTCTCTGCTTCTTGAGTTCACTTTCTTCTTTATATTTCTCGGGTAATCCAACTTCCATCTCTTTGAAGCGTTTATGATGCAGGCTGGCAGCATATACATGCCCTCCCACTAGTTCAGAATTGGATTCCTTTGCGATGGAGATAGCTAGTTGTTCACAATAATCGGAATATTTCGAATTATCCAGAGGAATGAATATTTTTTTATACAACTTCAACTCCCAGCATTAATAGTTATTTTTTCTCTGAAGGCCCATCTTTAGCCAGCTTCTTCCACTCTCTCCTTGCACCAATTGCGAAGAAGGCACACAAGAAGGCTAAAACGCTCCATATAACCGCCTGCGGGGTTCCTTTATCCGTTACCTCAACAACACTTGCAGCATCTGCTTCTACCTTATCCGAAGCGTCCATACCTTCTTTTGATTTTGCGATTGTCAGGCTTCTCAGATAACCTATAATACCCTTTATCATGTCTCCGTCAAGGGTATTTCCCCACGGAGGACATAGTGTAGATTTTTCCATTGCCGCAGAACCTTTTGAAATAAAGTTCAGTAGATAGTCATCAGTCAGTGCTGCCATATACTCCACATTAGTTAAATCCGTTGGGCTAGGCTTAAGATCTATCGTAAAGTAAATACCTTTTCCATTAGCCGATTCTCCATGGCACGGACTACAATAATAGAGAAATGCTCCTTTGGGAGAAGTCAGGTAATCCTTTGTTTTTTCAATCAGTACATATTCTTTTTCCGGTTCTGCGCTTTTCGCTTGCGCACCATCTTTCAGTTGCTCGGCTTGCGCTTCTTCGGAACCGTGTACATAGCTGATAGATGTTCCCGCTACAACGAGGAAGCATACAAATAAGATTATATAGTTTTTTATTAATATCTTCATGTTTTAATTTATTTTTTATCTTTACATGACATCAGGTAATGTGTTAAAGCGGTAGCTTCTTCATCAGAAAGATTATAATCAGGCTCAACTGCATCCGGAACTTCATGGTGAGGATCCTTCAAGTGGAAGAAAATAAAGCCATTCTCCATTCTATCACCAACTCTTTTAAGATTAGGGCCAACAATACCACCCTCACTTATCGTGTGGCATGTCTTGCAACCCTTTGCATCGTAAATCTCTTTACCCTTGCTAATTTCATCATCCGTAGGCGCTACATTAGCAAAGGAATCTAAATCGATCTCATTACTCACAAAATATTCTTCTACAAAATCTGCCCCTGTCTGGGCCTCTTCTGAAGTAAGGTTGAATTTCGGCATCTGCTTAAGCAACGGACGAATTATATCAGGTGTCTCAATAAAACCTTTTATCCATTCACCTTTCAGTTTGCTGCCTTCATGTGTAAGTTCCGGAGCGAAAGTACCTCCGTGCCCTTGTATATTATGACATGTCATGCATCTGACATCATTTAACAATTTTTCAAATTCATTTGTTGTTTCCTTCTCACTCTTTTGTCTCTTAACAGGTAATAATTCTAAAACACCCTCTATTTCATGACACACGAAACATCGGTTGAATTCAATGATCTTTTTCCCTCTCTCGGCCAATGTACCTTCATGTACAAGCAGAGGGCCGTCATCTACAACCGCCTCCACTGTTTCTTCAGTTTCTGTTACCTCTGCAGTAACCGTCTCTTCTTCTCCATTATCGCCCTCGCCTTCTTCTTCCTCCGGTTTGAAATCCCAATCCTGCATCAAGTATTCTACAAGTTTTCTCAATTCTTCATCAGTAAATCTATATCTTGACATTTGTGTTTCATGAAAGTAGCCTCTTGGTTCTTTAATCCATTGGTATAGCCAGTCTCGATTTACCTTTTCCGCCACTCTGCCAAGATCAGGTCCTACACCAACAGCACCGCCTTTTCCTTTAACAGCATGGCAAATATTGCACCTTGCACGACCCCAAATCGCTTTTCCCCCTGAGACCAATGTATCCATCTTATCGTATTCATCATCTGTCATGTCATCCTCTGCTTTCAGCAAACCAGCATCCCACTCCTGTTTAGGGAAACTACTATCTGCAATACTTTCCAGATAAGCTATGACAGCATCAATATCATCAGAACTAAGCATAAGTCTGGGCATTCTTGCGTTTGGTATCATCGCAGTTGGATTATCTATCCACTTCTTAATCCATTCTTTGTTCGCCTTATGTACTACGTTTTTCAGAGTCGGTCCATTTTTTGATCTCATATATGGATCTTCAGTAACGAAAGGCAGCTGCTTATAGTCCTTATCACCTCTATAGATAGATTCTATCTCCAGGAAAAGAGGATCAGGTTCCAGTGATTGTGCGTATATCGTACTCACACTAGTTAGTACACTCCCTAAGATCATGCAGATAATTATAAAAGCCGAAAGATGATTTAATTTTTTTGTATTAATCATTTTATTCTAATCACTAAATTTATACTAAACAATCTTTATATCATTAAGAAGGAATTTCTGTAGGAAATCTTCTTATCCTTGCGACAACCCAAAGCTGAATACATATTGCCAAAATAACAGCGACTATTGCATAAATATAGACACTGTTAGGTGTCGTCATCTCTAGAGTCAGATAATACCAGGATGAGATCGATTTCTGGCCTTTTATCTCTGAATTTGAGCCATCCCACACTGCTAATGCATACGGTATCAACTTTCCCTTCTCAAATTGAACATCTGTTTTCTTATCACCGGTCACGAGAGGTCTTGTAATCATAACCTGCCATTTACCGTTCTTCCAGTGACCTTTACCTTTAGAGTTCTGGCTCTTGTCCGGTTGCACCGAAAGTCTCTTAAATCCCTTTGCATTCATCTCTTTGATCGTTACAAAATCCTTAAATTCCTCAATAGCTTCTTCTTCTTCTACAGCATTTTCAACTTCTTGCTCCGTTGCCGCTTCAGCCTCCTCTTCACCAGCCTCCTCCTCTACATCTTCTCCTCCATCAGTTTCTGTCTCTATACTATCATCGGTACTTTGTTGGGCCGCAAGAACTGATTCATCATATGCTCTCCAGTGCAAGAGTTCTACATTATTACTGGAATCTCCCATAGCGAAATATGGCTTTTTCAGACCTTCCGGAGGTTTTGTAGGGAATTGTAATGCAACTGCATCACTATAAACCTCACCTTGCTCATCAGTCCTGTCATCCCATTCCAGTAGGAAAGCAATATTTTTGTCGTTATAAACAGACTTTATCCTGATAGAATTCGCAGAAGGAGTCCAAAATCTTGGACTCGCTACAATCTGACCAGCCAAAGGCAATTCGATCGTCTCCAAAGTCTCCCAGACAGCATCTTCAGGCCCTGTTGGCAGATTCCCTGCCAACAGCTTTGACTTTAACACAACATCAGTTTTCATACCATGAGAGATTGACTTCACATAGTGTGACAAGTGCCATCTGTCTTCATCTGTAAGATAGTCAGCATACGAGCCCATTGGAGTTTCATTCAGTCCCGTTGTTACCGTTCTGTATATATCCCCTTCCGTGTTACCCCCTTTAAACATCCAGCCCTGAGTAAGATCTCTTGCTTCGAACGGAAGGTTCCATTGCTTCTTTAGAGTGGTTGTAAGTTGGCCATCTCCTCTGCCGTCTTCACCGTGACACAGGATACACTTAGCTTCTTTAAATAATTTTTCCCCGCGTTTTATTGAGTCCGGGCTAGAAGCAATTCCACCACCTAGTGAGGCCGGTGCTCGTTCGCCTTTATCTTTGAACTCAGGATTAAATGTTTTAATGTAATAGATTACCTGCCATCTCTCATCGGTAGTCAATGTATTCCAGAAAGGCATTGCAGATCCCTCAACCCCACTGGATATGATCCTGAAAAGATCCTCATCAGTAGGAAGAACACTTTGTCCTGTTGAACGGATCTTATATTCATTTCTTGTGAAATTTCTTGGCTTAGGATCCAGGCGAGGAGCATCAGATCCGTTTCCGTCTCCTTTAATTCCATGGCAATAGTAGCACTTAATCTCATAAATTTTCTTTCCCGCAGCTATTGCATCAGATGTTTCCGCAATCTTTCCGGTGACCTCTGCACTATACACTCTGAATAGCTGTGAAGTCTGAGCAGCGACATCCCTCAGGCAGGCGAAAGCAAACAACCCTGCAATCATGCTTATAATAAGGCTTCTGAAAATTGTATTATGTTTTATTTTACTCATTTTAAAATCCAAATAATTTTAGTGTTCCATCTCTTCTCTTTGACGTGCTTGAACTGCCGCAGTCGCATATTCACCCATTATTATCTTCCAGATTTGTGTGTCAGTTAACACATCTTTCCAGGCTGGCATTGCAGAGTCCCATGGTGTAGACACAC
>JAIQZR010000061.1 GCA_021777035.1 Candidatus Scalindua sp.
AGCAAGTAAGCATTCTAAGGGTGTAAAAACAAAAGCGATGGATGCTGAGCAGGTAGTGGGTTGTGATGCATGTCATGGTAACAACCATCAGGAGCTTAAGATGCCTGGGCATCAAACTTGTGCGCCATGTCATCCGCAGGAGCAGAAAGATCACACAACAGGTACGTTGGGATCTCACGCTCATGCTTGGCATATCGAAGTAAACGAGTTTGCATGGCAGATTGGTAAGCCTGGTGAAGAGGTTGCAAGTTGTGCGCAGTGTCACGGAATTGTTTCAAACAGATGTGACGGCTGTCATACCAGGCATCAGTTTAAACCATCTGAAGCAAGAAAGCCTGAAACATGTGGTGTTTGTCACATGGGTGTAGACCATGCTGAGTATGAGTTCTATTACAACTCATATCATGGTAAAATATTGATGATGGAAGGTGATACTTGGGATTGGGATAAGAAGATGACTCCTAAGAATTACAGAGTACCTACATGTGCATATTGTCATATGGGTGAAGATGGAAACCATAACACTCAGAATATGTCAACGGTTTATAACCACATGGGTATGTTCCAGGTTAATAGAGGCGCACCGAGGTATAAATCTAAGAGAGACGCCTGGATTAAGAAGTGTCAGGGCTGTCACTCACCTAGATTTGCTGCAGAGCAACTGTATGCTATGGATGAGCAGATTAACATCAGCTTTACAAAGTGGCGTGAAGCAGTTGGCATAATTGTTGGCTTGTATCTTGAGGGTTTGTTTGATCCAATGCCGGCTGATCTTGCTCCTGACTGGACAGGTGGTCACACTATGAACCTGCTACCAGGTGGCGCACCAAGATTCTACAATGTGTCAAACATTGAAAGACTTGCTGTTGAGATGATTGTATACCAGGTAACTGCTGTATACAAAGCTGCTGCGCATATGTCAATTGATGATGTTACCTACAATGCAGGTGCATTTCCGATGGACAGACAGCTTATTATGATCAAGGATGAAGCTTCTAAGTTAAGAAGAATTTCTACACTTGAAAAAGAAGTTGGTATTGAACACCAGGCTTTCGATTTCTGGAAACATGGTGAGTACACAGATCTCCTTACTGGTTATAAGAGGAAAGAGGGTGATGTATTATCCAAGGACGAATGTCGTCATGGTGATCATCCTTGTTTTGATGAGCCAGAACATTGATTTGTTGGAAGTAGCTGTATAGTTTTTAGAAGGGTAGCACGGAGATTTCTAAACTGTGCTACCCTTTTTTTGTACCTGGGAGAAATTAAATATGAAAACAATGACTGGTAATAATATGGGTCTAGATAAAGTACATTATGTGGGAAGTGTTCCAGATAAAAGTGGTCACTTTGGTGAATATGGTGGGAGTTTTGTTCCTGAAACATTGATTCCGGCACTTGAGCAGTTAGAAAAGGAATACATTAAGGCAAAAGATGATCCGAAGTTTAATGAAGAATTAAAATATTACTTAAATAAATATGTAGGTAGGCCATCTCCGCTATATTTAGCAAAAAGGCTGACGGATAAATTAAATGGTCCAAAAATATATCTTAAAAGAGAGGATTTAAATCATACTGGAGCTCATAAGATAAATAATACAATAGGACAGGTATTACTTGCTATTAGAATGGGAAAGAAACGAATTATTGCAGAAACAGGTGCAGGCCAGCACGGTGTTGCTACTGCGACAGCGGCAGCAATGTTTGGCCTGGAGTGTGATGTTTATATGGGTGAGGAAGATATACGGCGTCAGTCATTGAACGTTTTCAGGATGAAATTATTGGGCGCGAATGTTAAACCGGTAAGGGCAGGATCCGGAACACTGAAAGATGCTACAAATGAAGCACTTCGAGATTGGATGTCTTCTGTGTTAAATACACATTATATTATTGGTTCTGTAGTTGGTCCGCATCCTTATCCAATGATGGTCAGAGATTTTCAAATAATAATTGGCCAGGAAGCAAGGGAGCAGATATTGGAAGAAGAGGGTAGGCTACCGGATTATATTATAGCATGTGTTGGGGGTGGAAGTAATGCTATTGGTATTTTTTACCCTTTTGTTGAGGATACTGAAGTAAAGTTGATTGGTGTAGAAGCTGGAGGATTCGGTTTTGATGTTGGTCAACATGCAGCTTCACTTTCCAAAGGCGAAAAAGGTGTTCTTCATGGTAGCTTAAGTTATGTTTTGCAGGATGATGATGGTCAGACATCTAAAGTCCACTCAATCTCAGCGGGGCTGGATTATCCCGGAGTTGGGCCAGAACATAGCTACTTAAAAGATCTGCACAGGGCTGATTATGTATCAGTTACTGATAATGAAGCGGTAGAAGCGTTTAATTTGTGTACGCGGTTGGAAGGCATAATTCCTGCACTTGAAGCGTCCCATGCGATAGCATATACTGTTAAAATTGCACCAACGATTGATAAGGATAAAATTATTGTGATAAATCTTTCTGGCAGTGGAGATAAAGATTCTTTTGAGGTTGCTGAAAAGATGGGAATAGAGCTGTGATTATAGATAATAGGAGTCTGGTTAAGTGAATCGAATTGATGCCAAATTTAAGGAGTTAAAAGAAAAAAAAGTACCTGCATTTATTCCGTTTATAACTGCGGGGGATCCGAGCCTCGATGCCACAAGGGAATTGATATTAGAATTTGATAGAAGAGGGGCTGATATGATAGAGCTTGGTGTTCCATTTTCTGATCCGATTGCAGATGGCCCTGTGATTCAAGCATCTTATCACAGAGCTCTTTCGTCCGGTATTAAGCTTTCTGATATTTTAGAACTCGTAAGCGAAATTCGAAAGCAATCTGAAATCCCTATTGTCTCTATGATATCACAGAGCATTCTTTTTAAGTATGGATGCAAGGAGTTTGTAAAGAATGCTGTCGATGCTGGACTTGATGGTGCTACGATTCCGGATCTTCCTATAGAGGAAGCAGAAGATATAATTGAAACTGGAAGAGTTGCAGATTTTAAGGTAGCCTGTTTTATTGCACCTACTACAACTGATAGCCGTATGAATTTAATTGTAAAGAAATCACAAGGTTTTCTCTATTATATATCAGTTGTGGGGATAACAGGTTCTGGAAACACATTATCTGAAGACATAGTAAATAACATTCAAAAAATAAAAAAAGTAACAAGCTTGCCGGTTGCTCTGGGATTTGGGATTTCTACTCCTGAGCAGGCGAGAATGGCCGGGAAAATTGCAGATGGTGTTATTGTGGGAAGTGCCATAGTCAGGGAAATAGAAAAGCATAGTAATCAAGATAACAGTGTATTGATTAATGAAGTAGGGGCGTTTGTGGGAGAATTAGTACATAGTACGAAAAATCAAAATTAGCTTAATTGAATTCCCCCTTTTTTACATAAAAACCGTAGGCAGTTTGGGTAATACGGTTTATAGATAGCCACTAATGTTTTATTGATTTATTGCCTTTAATGCTTGCATAGTTTTTGTTGTAAATGTTCATGTGCTAGCGTGCTCTCTGGTAGGGTATAGGTAAATGTCATTCAAATACTTCCTCTTCTTAAAAAAAACCACTATTATGCTTATGTTGTTCTTTTTGTACAGTATGTCTTCGCTGCGATAAAAACAAGAATTTCATTGGGCAGGGTAGACATCATGATCTTAAGTAGAAGGCTATATTATTTAGTGCAATTTTTTATTCAATAGGCTTGTCTTAATTCACTTTTAGTTTGACGAGTTAGGGGTATGAATATGAAGAAACAAATTTGTATAGAGGAAACCGAACTGCATACAAGTGAAGGAAGGCGTAACTTTCTAAAGATATGTTCCGTAGCGCTATCAGCTCTAATGGGCATTGCTTTTGCTATTCCACTGATACGTACATTTATAAGTCCGGCTTTACAACAAACAGTTTCCGGCTCAACCGGTTTATTAGAGCTAGGTAGTATAAGTGACTGCCAGGTAGGTATTCCCAGGAAGATAAAAATAAAGGATGTCAAGGTGGATGCATGGAACAAATTTCCTCCAACAGAAATAGGTGCAGTCTGGATAATAATGGATAAGGACAAGGCATTTACTGTCTTTACATCAATTTGCCCACATCTTGGCTGTGGAATTAATTGGGATGAGAATTCCGGGAAGTTTATATGTCCGTGTCATGATAGCTTTTTTGATATTGAAGGAAGAGTGCTTTCCGGGCCATCTCCACGTGGAATGGATACTCTAGAGGCAGAGATTAAAGATGGAAAGATATTTGTTAGGTACCGGAAAATGAGACTAGGTGTTTCTGGAAAATTTCCTGCTTAAAACTAATTATTAATAAAACACTGGAGCAAATAACGATACAATGAAGAAATGGTTAGAAGATAGACTTGGGCTAAGCACTCTCTTTAACTTTTTCATGGATGAACCGGTAGAAGGCGGAGCTAAGTGGTCTTACGTTTTTGGAAGTGCCCTGATTTTTGTGTTTATGATGCAGGTAGTTTCAGGAGTTATGCTTGCTACCGGTTACTCTGCATCTGCGACAGATGCATGGGGAAGTGTATATTACATTCAGCATAAAACATTCTCTGGGTGGTTTGTAAGAGGTATGCATAACATCGGCTCAAGCGCGATGATTGTTCTTGCC
>JAIQZR010000062.1 GCA_021777035.1 Candidatus Scalindua sp.
GTATCTTCGTCCACTACTGTTGAACCATTCAATCTTAAAGTGACGGAGAGATTAATCATTTTTTTCGTATGATTTGCAAGTGCAAGTAAGTTTTCTTTCCAATCTGGTAAATGTGGGAAAAGCCCGAACATAGTAACTATGTCATATTTATCATCCACTTCTAAATCTTCTGGAAAACGTCCAACTTTCAGGGTAATGTCAGGATAGTATTGGTTGCCAAGTGCAATTGCTTTAGGATCCACATCTATGCCCGAATAGTGAATTGTGGGATTAACTTGTTTCAATGCCTGTGAAAGAGCCCCTCCCCCGCAACCAACATCAAGAATTGTTGCATGATCAAACATCATATTCTTCAAAAAATATCTATCAGATTCAAATAATTTATCTAATGAGTCTTTCCGGGTAACATATCTTTCACTATTTGTCGATACCTTGTAATGATTATCTTTCATCATTCTATCCTTTCTAAGTGTCTCGATTTAATTAAAATGAATTGCTAAAAGGTCTTCAACTAATAACTTTCTCCTGTATAATAAAGGCAATTCACTTTAATTGAATAACATATTTTCAATTCATAAACCAAATCCACTAACTATATTTTATAAAGGTCAAGATACCTGACACCTCAACTTCCACTCTCCATTTTCTCTCTTCCACAGATGAGGTGACCTGAATTTGTCACAAAGTGTAAGAAAATGTTCAGGCTCAATACCTATATGTTCCATTATCTCTTTAAAATACTTCTCTGGAAATTCACCATCAAAACGCTTAACTAAAGCAACGCCTTCTTCTCTGGTTATATGCCTGTTCCTTATTTCCTGGGACGCATCGTATGTCGCACGACCAAGTCCGAACTTAATATACGTTGTGTAGTAATGGAATCCATCTATGCGGTCATCCAGGCTGTTGTACTTGCTGTAAGTTCCTTCTGTTCTAACAGGATTAGCCTGAAAACCTGCATGCTCAACGCTATAGTAATATGCTTCCTGAGGTGTCCACTTCAAATAATACCCTAAATATTGTACCTCAATGTTTGCCTTTTCTATTTCGTCAGACCCTGCAGGTAAATACGTCAAAATATCATTCAACGTAAATTTATACTTATCAATAAGCTCCTGAACGGGAACACCCCCAAGATATATTTCTGACATGTGCTTCATAGTATAATACGATTTATCCCTGAGAGATGTTGAATTATCAGCAATCGGATTGCCATATTCCGCTTCATTCTCACCATAAAATATCAAAGGAATCTCTTGCTTACACGCTATCTTCGGAGCAAGGTTTTTCTGCCCGAGGATAAAAGGCTGGAATGGATGAAGCAGATTCTCAATAGCCAGTTTAGTAAGAACGGCATGCACCTTACCATTATAATTAAATGAAATATTATCAAAACCGCCAACATTAATCCAGTTACGAAAGTTTTTCAAGCCTACATCAGTATATACTATAGGTGGCCATGTAATGGTTAATGGGTGCATCCCGTATTTATATTTCAAGATATGCGATGCGTAAACACTATCTTTACCACCACTTCCCGGTACAATACAGTCATAATGACCATCATTTCTCCGATGCTTATTCAAAAGCTTCATAAGTTCCTGTTCGCGTAACGCCCAGTCAATTTTCTCTTTTTGTTCCGCAAACCGACATGCGTTGCAGACACCATCTTCATCAATATGCAAGGTCGCATGCTTTTCGTCCCTTGTATGCTTGAACTCCGGTGTTGACGAAGGCCTTTGGTTAGACATTACACATCGTTTGCAGTATATAACCTTTTCAGGCAATCCATATTTCATTTCCAGCTTTTCTGACATTCAGTTCCCCTTCGATTGTTCGTTAATAAAAGATGCCAACTTACCATATATTTTCAAACCCTGTAATCCGCTACGTTCAGGATGAAACTGGCAAGCAAAAATGTTCTTGCTCTGCATACTAGAACAAAACTCAATATTTCCGTATTGTGTAGTTGATAGAATTAAACTTGAATTTTCCGGTTTCACGTAAAACGAATGAACAAAGTACATAAATTCTCCATCAGGCAAACCTTCAAGCACAGAAGAGTCCCATAAATTCCCACGGATATCAATATTTCTACGAATACGCTCCCACCCAACATGTGGCACTTTAAGACATTTTCCAGAAATACCAACAGGATTATTGAAGCGGATAACTGATCCTTTAATAATTCCTAATCCCCGGTGGCTTCCAAACTCCTCACTTTCATCCATTAATAGATGCATTCCGAGGCAAATCCCTACAAATGGTTTAGAAGAGATCGCTACATCTTTAAGGACATGAATTAAATCCAGTTTTCTAAGCGACTCTACCGCATCTCCAAAAGCACCTACACCAGGCAAAATCACTGCATCAGCTGAGAGGATTTTCTGCTTATCAGAGGTGATATTTGCTTGTATACCAACGTTATTACAGGCATGTTTAACGCTAAAAAGATTGCCCACTCCATAGTCCACGATTGCAACGTTTGGTTTATTCGACTCAATCATTTACTGCTTTTGCAACCTGACACCGACATTCCAACCCATTTTGAGTTAAATATTCTTTTATATCCATGATTGCTGTATCCTGTATTCTTGAAGAAAAACTTCTGTTTTTTAAGTACTCAGTATTGCCTTCACCCGGAAAGCTTTCCTCTGTTTTATATTGTTTTACAAAATTATAATGTAAAATTGATGCCATGCTTACTGCGTCTGCCTTACCTTCTATTATTACATCATTTATGTGAGATGTCTTCCCTGCCCCTCCACAAGCAATAACCGGAATTGGTACAGATTCGGATACTTTCCTTGTCAGTTCCAAATCAAACCCCTTCCCTGTCCCTTCCTGATCAATAGAGGTAAGCATTATTTCACCGGCACCGAGTTCAACCACTTTCAATGCCCATTCAAACACATTAACACCTGTTTTCTCGCGACCATTGTCAGTATACGCTTCATAAAAACCATCAGATTTATTAATGGCCTCAATAGAGACAACAATAGTAGATGAACCAAATCTCCTTGATGCTTCTTTAATCAGTTCAGGTCGCTGAATAGCCGCTGTATTAATGGAGACCTTGTCTGCGCCAGCTTCCAAAACAGTCCTGATATCATCCAATGTTCTCAAACCTCCACCAACAGTTAAAGGTATGAAAACCTTTTTAGAAGTCCTTTCTATTGTGTGTAATAAACTATTTCTTCCATAAAGACTCGCAACTACATCCATATAAATAAGTTCATCTGCACCATTTTCATAGTAATACTCTGCAAAGTGCTCAGGTTTACCCAAGACCCGTAATCCTTCAAGGTGAATACCTTTGACAAGGTTTGGGCCCTTTATGTCTAGACGGGGAATAATTCTTATAAGACTCAAGATTTATAATATTGATCTATTGTTTAATAATGCATCCGCAAGTATTAAATCTTTTTCAGTATCGATATCTACAATCACTTCATCATTAATTAATGGTTTGAATTTAGTACCAAAAATCGAATATCTTTTCTTTTTGTCATAAGGCATCTCTCCCCTGTATCTTCTCAAAAACTCATCTTTCTTAAATATAAGTGTATGTCCATCATGGATCATTTTTTGAGATAAGGACTGCCTTCTGTAATGACTCTCTTCCACAAGGGGAAGAACTTTTTCATTATAATCAAACATCCACTCAGGATGGAACTTTTCCACGTTCTGCATACTAATCACAGCATCGTAATCCTTATTTTCCTGCAAAAAATTTAACGCCTCGTAGAACAAGTCTGGATAACGTGTAGGGATATTCCCATAAACAAGGCTGCAATATTTACTGCCCTGGCCATTGCTTTCAATGGCATCCGCTAAAGCATCATCAATCTTACTTTCATCTGCACAAAACTTTGAAACGCGCTTAATATAAGTGATATGTTCTTTTTTACAATATTCTATCAAACTTTCAATATCTGTCGAAACCACAGTTTCGACATTGTTCCCCAGTGACAATGAATATTCAATAGCATATTCGACAACCATTTTATCATTTATCTTTACAACACACTTATTGCTTAATCCTTTACTACCCGCTCTTGCGCATACAACTGATAATACTTTAACCATGTTCTCTATAAATTAAAAAATATCGATACCACCATGTTCTGCACGGTGCTTAATTAAAGATTCATCTTTTAAATAATCGTCAACAAGATTTCCAAAAATATTTCTGAGTTTACTATTACAGGATTCAGTAGAAATTGATTTAACTCTTGAATTTACATCTTTTATCATTTCATCTCTTTTAACTATTAATCGCTCGTCAGAAAAATTGTCTGTCAAATTTATGGTAAAATCTCTTGCATCTTCAAGCTTTACTATAAAATCGTGTAATTTATCTTTTCGTATTCGTCCGGAAGAGACAGCAAACTCAAAAAGTTGTGTGCCCGGATAAGGCGTAGCAAACATGATAGACTTCAACGGTATTTTATTTCTGACACAAAACTCAACAGTTTCAACACAGGATCCATCATCCTCACCCGGCATTCCGATTATGAAAGAGACAGGAAGCATCATGCCATATTTCCTATTTATCCTTATCACATTTTCCATCTGTTCTACTGTTGCTATCTTGTTCATGTTTTTCAGCATACGAGGAGAGCCGGATTCAAATCCATAGGAAATAGAAACGCATCCCGCATTTCTCATGACACTAACAATATCATCTTTCACCAGGTTCACTCTACCTGTACACGACCATAATAAATCCGGAATATGTTTACTCACTTGTTCACAAAATTCGTAAACTCTACTTTTTTGTGCCATAAATTCGTCGTCCTGAAAAGACACAAAGTCAATTCCATAATTCTTCTTTAAATATTTCAGCGTATCAATGATCAAACTAACTGAATGTGCTCTAAAATGGCTACCCCATGGCTGATAACAGAATGTACAACTAAAAGGACAACCTCTGCTTGAGATGAAATCAATATCTCTTCCAAACCCGATAATAGGGTTAGCCAGATATATTTCCATAGGAAGGAGATCGTAAGCGGGTATATCACTTTCTAAATCTAGATCGCTTAGCATATCAGGCTTTCCTGAAAAGAATACCTCACCATCTGTCTTGTAGTAAAACCCCTTGATATGCTTTAAATTCTTCAGTTTGTTACTTTTCAGTTCTTCAAGGAGATCAACTATTACTTTCTCACCCTCTCCCGCACACACAACATCAACTTTTGAGTTTTGTAGTAAAAGCTCCGGAACCGACATTGCCGCACTGCCTCCAGCAATTATTACAGCATTGCGATTTATTTCCTTTATTATATCCGCATATACTATTATTCTCTTATATACGGGTATTTGTCCGCCAATGAGGACAACATCAAACTGCATAGATCGGAATATTGATCTGACCTGGTCTTCGTTATAGCGATATGCATTGATATCAAGAAATTCAGGTGTTATACCCATCCTTTTTCTGATAATATTTGCAATAATCGCCAATCCGTGTGGTATATGCCTGGGTTTGTCCGTCAGTCTAATTGGAGGGTTTATAATTAATATTTTCACAAAATACGCTTTCTTCTAACAAATAGGTGTCAAATATTTTTTTTCTTCCTGTAGCAAGAAAAAACCACAAATAAATGTTCGTTCTATGAATTCTCAATCTCCCTCAAACAGTTCTTGTACTCTTCCCATTGCCCAACGTCCATCCATCCGTCATGAATAGGATATACAGAGACCTTTCCCTTCTTTGAGACTACCTCAATTAGCGTATTCATATTAATGAATTTATTATCTGGAATCATATCAATAATTTCCGGCTCCAGAATGTAAACACCTGTATTGATGATTACATCATAATTAGGTTTTTCAACAAAACTCTTCAAAATACCATCGTCTAATTCCAAAATTCCGTAAGGTACTTTCACTTCTTTGTGACATCCTATTAGTGTCATAAGATTATTGTTTTCCTTGTGCCATTTTATGATGTCTATATAGTCCGCACTTAAAATTATATCGCAATTTAAGACAAAAAATGGTTCGTTAATCTTGTCCCTTAATAGTGACAAACTACCAGCAGTTCCCATAAAATCGTCCTCTTCAACCCAATCTGTTTTGTATGGAAAGTTATTCTCCCTGAGAAACATTTTTATATATTCTTTTTTGTAATTTAACGTAAAGATAAAATTTTGGAAACCCTGTTTGTAGAATTTTTCCATTATTATTTCTATTATTGGTTTCTCACCGATAGGAATTAAAGGCTTTGGTAATATTTTTGTAAAAGGATCAAGCCGTGTTCCTTTTCCCCCTGCCATTATTACAACCGGGTTTGTAAAAAACAACTTGCTTTCTAAAGCCTTTTCTTCACCAAAAATATCAGTCCATAATATTACATCTATAACACGCATATTCTTATCTAATATTGGTATTTGTTCTATGACCTTTTCTAACATTAACGTTTTTGCTTTCTTCTTTTTGTTGGCTTCATCGTAAGAAATAAAAGCAAAATTCCCAAACATCACATTTTCAATATTATCGTTAAAATTAAGTCCATTTATAAGACCTCTCCTTATATCGCCATCAGTAACAGTTCCCAGAAGCCTATCGTTATCATCTGCAACAAAAAGAATTTTTTCAGAAGTTTGATTTAATCTCTGCATAGACTCTTTCAGAGTTGTATCGGAATAAATCAAAAGATCCCTCAATTTTGCCTTGTCCATAAAGTTAGCTGTCCTCTACATTTAATTCACAAAATTGTTTTTTAGATGAATTAGATAACGACACCGTTCTAAGGATCTCAACTATCTTCTCACTCGTATGTCCCTCTCCATATGGGTTTGTTAACCCCTGCAGAGACTCCCTGAATTTTTTAGACACTGCTTTATCCATAGCTGTTTCTAATATGTTTTTATCGCATGTTGGAACATCAATAACATTAGCAGCTCTTATCCTTCCTTTCTGCCGGTCTCCTATATTCACAACCGGTAATTCAAATGAAGGTGCTTCTATTAATCCGGATGAAGAGTTCCCTACCATAATTGTTGCATTTTTTAACAACGATAAATATCTCAATTGTCCAAGAGAGCTAAATAAACAGGCTATTTCTGGATTATTATGAACAAATTCTTCTATCTCTTTAATTATTGCTCTACTTCCTGTATCAGCATTTGGCAAGGTAATAATCCAGTATATCTCTGAAAATCCTTTCACTACATTAAGAAGAGTTTCAATATAATTCTTAACATTATTTTCATGTATCACTGGATGATATGTTAAGATTCCCCATTGCCTTTCAACAGGAAGTTTCAATTCGTTAGCCAACTCTTGTTTCTTTCGCAACTTAAGCCTATGAATACTGTCCAATCCCGGCGCGCCAAAGCAAAAAACCTTTTCCGGCTGCTCACCCATTTGTATTATCCTATCCGCATATTTGAGAGTAGAGGGAAAATGGACATTGCTCATTTTTGTTATTGCATGACGAAAAAGTTCATCCATCATCCCCTCTGTCGATTCTCCACCATGAATATGGGCTACTGGTATTCCGAAAGGAACTGCTGCAGATACTGCCGCAGAAATTTCAAATCTATCTCCCAAAACAAGTACAATATCCGGTTTTAGCCTATCATATGTCTTTGCAAAACAAATCATTCCCAAACCCATTGAGGTTGCAATGGCAACCTCAGTGTCGGAAGAAAGTAGCATTTCGATTCGTTCAAGAATTGGGAAACCATCTTTCTCAATTTCTCTGACAGTAAGACCAAATTCAGGTGACAGGTGCGTCCCTGTGACAATTAACTGTAATTCAAGTTCTGGCGCTTCGTGTATCCCCTTTATTACCCAAAAAAGCAATCCATACTCAGCCCTTGTACCGGTTATTACAGAAATCTTACGCATGTTTAAGATCTTCCCATTTAATAACGGAATCAATACTAATATCACTTCCCGACTTCATACCAACAACTTTGTCTTTAAACGCTGCCGATATTCCGGTTCCAGGTCTTTTTATGTAAATATCATCAAAAGATATCGTATCACCGGCTTTTATATCCTTTGCTGTTACAAGGCTCCTCCTCGCAATCTTTTTGAGATCATTTTCACTTATTGTTGGCTTTTTAATTCCATCTCCCATTGCTCTTTCAACATTCCTAATTGCGATTACCATCGCCTCTAACTCTTCTGGTTCAAGTGAAGCTTTATGGTCAGGACCTTCCATATTTCTATCCAGCGTAAAGTGTTTCTCAATAACTCTTGCCCCCATTGCAACGGCGGCCACTGTTATCTCAGTGCCCATCGTATGGTCGGAATAACCAACGGGCAACCCAAACGCCATTTCCATTGTTTTGAGCGCTCTAAGGTTTACATCTTCCATTCTGGCAGGATAACTTGATACACAATGTAAAATAGACAACTGTGGTTTTTTATCCATTGTATTCCAAATTTCGTTGATCCAACTTATGGCTTTTTCAACTTCTCCTATGTAAGACATTCCTGTTGAAAGGATTACCGGTTTTTTCTTAAATGCAATATGTTGAATGAGGGGTTTATTTGTAATCTCTCCTGAAGAAATTTTAAATATGTCCACCCCTAAATCATCTAACATGTCTGCACTTTCTTCATCAAATGGAGTTGACAGAAACAAAATATTTTTTTGCCTGCAATAGGCAAAAAGATATTTGTGAGTATTTGGTGACAACTCAAGCTTTCTCAACATTTCAATCTGAGACTCACTTGTACCCGTATTCTTGATTTGGTACCTTGCTTTATCAGCATTAGTGGTAACAAGTTTATCAGTCTTAAAAGTCTGGAACTTTACTGCGTCAGCACCGGCTTTAACCGAGACATCAATCAGCTTCTTACAAATCTCCAAAGAACCGTTGTGATTAACACCCGCTTCTGCGATTATAAAAACTTTCATTCGGCAGGCACTCCTTTTACTTTAAGACCATCTCCCACATCATTTACGACAACTGCTCCTGCCGCAACAACAGAATTGTCGCCTATTTTGATACCTTGTATAATCGTAGCCCCTGCACCTATAAATGTGCTATCACCAATGATAACTCCACCCGAAATTACTGCCCCCGGACAAATATGCACATGTTTACCGATCACACAGTCATGCTCAACAATACTACCAGTATTAATTATAGTGTTTTCTCTCACGAAACTTCCCGATTGAATAATCACACCTGCCATTACTTGAACGCCTTCCGAAAGATTTACTTCATTTTCCTTGACAATAGCCTGTGGATGAATCTGGCATGGCACTGAAAAACCAATCTCTTTTACCGTTTTGTACAGACGAGCTCTTTTACTATTGTCTCCGACACTACCAACACCGATACATGCCAGTGTAATCCCCTCTTTAATCTGCCTGGAAAGCAAATCGTCTCCCCCCAGAACAGGAACATCAAGAACCATAGCCTCTCTTTTCAGACCTGGATCCAGAATACCTGAAATCTCGTATCTGTCAGCAGCCCTGATAAGTGATATAAGGACTCTGGCATGTCCACCACTCCCTAAAATAATAATTCTTTTCAAATACACTATCCTCTGGAGGAGAAATAAGACCTTATTTTTTCAACAGTAAATTCCATTTCTTCCTTTTTAATTCCTACGCTACACGGAAGATTTAAAGCGGTATCATAAATATTTAAAGCGCTTTCCACTCTATATGCCTGACAATCCTTGTACATCGATAAGGTATGAATTGGTTTCCACATAGGTCTTACCTGAATGCTACTAGAAAGAAGGTAATCTATCAAGGCCTTCTTGTGAAATGATGGAACCTTTATAGTATAGAACCAGAAATTACTCTTTACCCACGATTTTTCCCACAAAAATTCTATACTATTTATATTAGAGAAAAGATTTTGATACCAGAATGCATTCTTTCTCTTTATCTCCACAATCTTATCTAAACCTTCCATCTGAGCGACTCCCAAAGCAGCCTGAATATTTGTAAGACGATAGTTATAACCAATTTCGTTATGATCATATTCAATAGAATCGGTTTTTGCCTGCGTGCTTAAATGCTTAACTTTCTCTGCCAAATATCCATCATTTGTCACAACCATGCCACCACCACCCGAAGTTATTATTTTATTTCCATTAAACGATAGACATGCCAGTTTCCCAAAGGAGCCTGTTTTTTTACCTTTATATTCAGAACCAAGCCCCTCTGTCGCATCTTCTACAACAACAATTTTATACCGTTGACATAATTCGATAAGATTATCCATTTCTACCGGATGACCAAAAATATGAACAGGCACAATAGCCTTTATTCGTCTACCAGAGGCGTTATTATATGTGTACCCATCACTCTTCTGTGTACACTCCGTGTCCAGAAAAAGTTTTAACTTCTCTACATCGAGACACAACGTTTCTTGATCACAGTCAATAAATAGAGGCTCCGCTCCACAATATTTAACAACATTCGCTGTAGCAACAAACGTCAAAGTTGGAACGATTACCTCATCACCACTTTTTACATCACAAACGAGAAGAGATAAGTGCAGCGCAGAAGTTCCGTTAACAACAGCAACTCCATACTTACAACCAACGTATTCTGCCACCATTTTTTCAAATCTATTTACATAACTCCCAACAGAAGATACCCAACCTGTATCTAGACATTCCTTAATATACTTCCACTCGTTACCTGTGATTGAAGGCTCCGACAGGGGTATCACATTTAATTTTTTATCAGATATTGTAGATGTCACCCTTGTATCTCACTAAGTTTTCTTTGTCACTGAACCATTCTATGGTATTTAACAGGCCTTCTCGCAAAGTTGTTTCAGGTTCCCATCCTGTTATTTCCTTAATCAGGCGATTGTTACAAACTAAACGTTCCACCTCGCTTTTGTCAGGCCGTTTTCTAATGTCTTCAGAAACGATTTCCACATCTTTTCCCGTTAGTTCTATTAATAATTTTGCAAGAGAACCTATTGATATTTCAGTACTGGAGCCAATATTCACTTCTTTACCAATCGCTTCATCTGACTGGGCCAGATGAATAAACCCCTTACATAGATCTCTAACATAATTAAAATCCCTTGTTGGATGTATAGTGCCTAGCTTTAACTCCTTTTTGCCATTTAACAACTGAGTTATTATGGTTGGAATAACAGCTCGCGCAGATTGACGTGGGCCATATGCATTAAAAGGCCTTGCTATCACTACAGGCATTTCGAAAGAACGATAAAATGACTCAGCTATTTTGTCTGACCCTATTTTTGATGCAGAATAAGGAGATTGTCCTTGAAGAGGGTGTTTTTCGTCAATAGGAACATACTGTGCTGTCCCATATACTTCAGAAGTTGATGTAACTATAACCCTTTCAACATCATAATCTCTACATGCCTGTAATACATTTAATGTCCCCTTAACATTTGTGTCAATATAAGAGTCCGGAGAATGATATGAGAAAGGAATCGCTATTAATGCCGCAAGATGAAATACAATATCTACCTCTTTAACAGCAGTCCTAACACCATTTGGATCTCGAATATCTCCTGGAAGGACGTCTATATTTTTGAGTTTTTCTTTTGAAAACGTATCGAGCCATCCCCATGAGTTAAAGGAATTATAATAAGTAAAAGCTTTGACATTACAACCTTCATTTAAAAGAGCCTCAACCAAGTGGCTTCCTATAAAACCGTCGGCACCCGTAACTAAAATCTTTTTATTTATAAACCTCATATTTAATTTAAATCATAAATAATAATTTGAAATGTATTGACCTTTTAGTGCTGAATTAATTTCCAATAGTACGCGGTTCTTTCGTTTCGTCACCGACATTCCTTAATTCTTCCAACAAACCTCTTTTATAATCCTTATAAAACACCGTTAATGATTGATCTATAGTAGGCAGTTTATAACCAAGCGCGTTTTGTAATTTTTCTACATTTAAAGTAAGTTTTTTTCCCCTTTTAGCTTTAAAATTAAATTCATCTATTGAAATGGGAGTTATTAAACTATTGTCAAGTTCAAATAATTCGGCAATTTTTCTGGTAAAATTGTATTTTGAGCATGAATCAGCACTGCCACAATTATAAACTCCACTTAAATCTTTCTGTATGGCAACATCAATTATCCTGGCAAACTCCAATGTATATATAGAAGAGAAATATGCATCTTTAAAGCAAGTTATACTTCTATCTTCCTTAAGTTCATTCAATACCCACTCACCAAGACTTTGTTTGTCCTGTATATTCCATCCAAAAATGTTTGTCCTGAAAATAAGAGATTGTTCCTTTTTTTCAGTCTCTAATTCTCCTTCGTATTTGGATATACCGTAATAATTTAATGGGTTTATTTTGTCGTTTTCTGAGAAATCTCCTTTTTCACCATCATATACGGCGTCTGTTGAAATATAAATTAACTTAACGTCTTTATGGATGACACACTCAACAAGATACTTAGTTGACAAAAAATTTACTTCTTTAGCTATTTTTTGATCAATTTCACACTGATCGACATTGGTTAATGAAGCACAATGCAAAATAATTGAAGGGTTGAATTCCTGTACAACTCTTTCAATAGCGACTTTACTGGTAATGTCGCATTTCTCTGTACGAATTCCATTAATAATAACAGGATGCGAATTGTACAGCCCAAGAATTTCATACTTACCATTAAAATAGTAAGCAAGATTGTTTCCCAACAGTCCGCTGACACCTGTAATTAATAATCTAGTTTTCGCTCTATACATAAAAAAGGTATTTACTGAGGAATATCTTCCATAGACCAACGACTGTCCTCAATACTGTAGTCATCTGAAATTTCTTCTATTACCGTCCGAAGTTCTTCAATACTGATCTTTCGTGTATTGCTATCTGAAGTATATTGAAAACCTTCCGGGCAAGAACGACCATCATTATCAATATCTGAAAGTTTCTTTCCATCAGACGACATCTGCCTTATCACATAACATTCTCTATATTCTATAGTATTACGCCCTTCATCTTCTCCAATCAAGGATTCGTGCATTTTCTCTCCAGGACGAATACCTGTTACTTTATGTAAACAATCCGGCGCTATTGCTTTTGCCAGATCTATAATACTCATAGATGGAATTTTAGGCACAAAAATTTCCGCTCCCTTTGCCAATTCTAAAACCTTGATTACAAAATGAACACTCTGGTCCAGGGTAATCCAGAAACGTGTCATTCTAGAATCAGTTATAGGAAGTATCCCGGTTTTGGCCCGTTCCTTGAAGAATGGAACTACCGAACCACGGCTACCTACCACATTACCATAACGCACAACAGAAAAAATTGGTTTATCATCTCCTTTATATACATTTGCGGCAACAAATAGTTTATCGGAACACAATTTTGTGGCGCCGTATAAATTTATAGGGTTACACGCCTTGTCTGTAGATAAGGCAATGACTTTCTTAACTCTATTTAACAACGCAGCATCAATTACGTTCATTGCTCCCATAATATTAGTCTTAATAAATTCTTCCGGATTATATTCGGCAGCCGGTACTTGTTTTAGTGCGGCTGCGTGAATAACATAGTCTACCCCGTGAAATGCTCTACTTAACCGCTCTTTATCACGCACATCGCCAAGAAAATATCTTATGCATGGATATTTCTTCATACTCCAACGCTGCGACATTTCAAACTGCTTCAATTCATCCCGGCTAAAAATGATAAGTTTTTCAGGCTTATATTCTTTCAGTATAACCTGTACCATTTTTTTACCAAAAGAACCTGTACCACCAGTGATTAAAATTGTTTTATTATTTAGCATCTATGTCCACCCTCTATATTGTAATTATGAATTAGACTTTGTTTGAAATACAACTCGGAACACTTTTTGTATAATGATATCGCCGACTCTCGCAAATCTACTGGTCAGTGTTTCAAGATGATCGTATTCTTCTTCTGTGTAGCTTTCTTTAACACCAATTCCTGAACATATGGTATAGGATCTTTGCCGCCAGTGAACCGCATTGTCCAATATATTAATTGTGTCAAACAGGTATATCCTGGCTTTTCTATCCAGAGAATACACTACCTCTTTAATTGACTGTATTTCGTATTGGCTGAGTCTCATTTTTTAAGTTTCATACCTTTTCTTATATGGATATTAGTATCTCAACAGCTTACTTCAGCAAACTACTCAAATCATGTATCGTTATTATAGGTGGTAGACAGAAGAATTTTTCTTAGTCCAAATTGAAATGATTTACTATTGCCAGTAAATATTTGTTAATATCTTTCAAATGGTGATGCAAAATATTGCAAACGATATCAAAGTTGATAGTTTCATATTCATGAACCAGTATATCCCTAAAGTCAACCGTCTAAAAAGCTTTTCACATTTTCATATATTTCTCTTGAATTTTCATAAAATCTCTTTGCATCATCTGTGTCGGGCCGACCATCAGGCAACAGTCCTAGTTCGCCAGGATATCTCGAATCGATGTAGAGTTTATTCAACAGACTGAGTAAGTCGTCAGCAATGTTTTCACTATAAACAGATGAAATTGTATTCTTCAATGTAATTAAATTATGTGTTTTTATTGAGGACAATTCAAATTCTTCTACTATTGCCTTAAAGGTCTTTTCGATGCACTGCTGGGAATGAAAGGCCACGACATGAGTCAGTTGATCATTACTCATTATCTCCTCTATCGTGTCCAAATCGCTTTTAGCTGACTTCAGCCATTCAGACGTAATAAGCTTCATGAAAGTACCCTTCCTTCACTAAGGATTTTACGGGAGAAAAGACTGTCCATCTCAACAAATTTCTTAAATTCAGGTTTTGTATATACCAGCAAATCTATTGGAATTTTTTTTTCTATAGATCTTATTGCCCTGCTTACTTCCAGATAGTTTTCAGATTTTTGTTTAAAACTTTTTGGATATTCATTTTTATCAATTACAACCAAAAGGTCAATATCACTATTTTTGCCCGGGTTACCATAGGCATACGAACCAAACAAAATTATCTTCAGGATTTTATCAACTTTTGCTAACTTGTTAACAATCTCTTTTTCTATTTTTTCTTTCACCATCTTAGATGACCTAACCTTAAGTATTATAAACTATAAATGATCCTCTATTTGTCTAATAAACAGGTCTACTTCAATTTGATTTGATCCATCTGCAATATTATTTATTTACCGTGATTTTGTTTCCACCTTCTAGTGCCTACTGCACCACGACTACTATCCCTTGCACCAATAATTTTCATGTTTTAAACTTCTCCCGCATCAGTTACCTTTTATTCTAAATGTCCTATATGCAGACCAACTCCCTCTCAGTTACACGTAAAAAAAACGCATAACATCCAATCTTACAAATATTTACATCACTTCTACGACTATTCTTTATTCTCTAAGAACAACAACCTTCACATTTTTTTTCTTTACAAAAACCGTCTATTTCTTCTTTATCAAAAGGCGCAAGCATTAATAGCTTGGCAATTCCTCAGCCACCCCTCCAATACCAGGACTCAGGACACAATCTTTTCCTTGAACGCCTCAAAATCCTTTTGAAAGGGAGCTATGAGTGACGCTGTCTTCTCTGATAATTTTATGACTCTTTCCGCATCGAACTTGTAAGAGTAAGCATGTCTGAAAACATGTCTGAAGCCTCTAAGTTCATCCAGCAACATAAAGGATTCATCCGCCAATAGTCTTGGCCTGACTCCTTCGATCTGCAGCCTCATCCTGTTAAGCAATTCTGAATGATAGCCGGATATGTCAGCAATCTGGTTTTCAAAGAATCTGGCTATGAGTTTAAACAGGTCTTCGTATGCCGAATATAAATTGTGAAGTTTGTAAGCCAGACTGTTAATCAGGTCTTCATCATCAAGTTGAGACGTCAGCCTATTGGATTTCTCCTGAATCGCGGATTGGAGTTTGAATATTTCTTTCTGCTGAGCCTCTAGCTCCGCAACTAAAATTTTCACTCTTTTTTCCATTGAAACCCTTCACTCAATATCTTATCTTTAAAACTGATATCCTCAAGGTGTATGATGTTTACATCTCTCCCAATTTTACTGCTAATGAAACTCGTAACATAAAAGAGCTCGTCTCTGTCGAGTCCCAGAAATGCAATATCGACATCAGAATGCTCACTGAATCTATTCATTTCCAGCACAGAGCCGAATATGTATGCAGCCTCAAACTGAACTTCTTCAGAAAGTTTTCCGAGAGTATTGCATGCTTCTTTCAGCGTTTTTTTCCGCAGCTTTTCTCTTTCCGCATCTTTCCTCTGATAAGCGTCTCTTATTTTCTGCATTTCGAATTGTTTCTCTGTATGATCTGACTTCTTCATTTCCCGAACAAGTCGGAATTATAATATTGAAGAATTTAGGAACGGAATTCATTAATGATTCTTTTTATAGAATCTTTACCAGCAATGATCACATCTATCAGTACAGACCCCGCTTATAATAACTGAATGCGAATTGTATAACCCTAAGATTTCGTAGTAAATTAAAGTCGGAACGGTATTGCATATTCTACTTGTCTGACTTTATGTTTTTATTAAATTTTCATATCTGCTATGATTTTGTTAATAGCTCTCATCATTTCAGGTATATGCTCAGGATATACGGCATACACTACCTCTGCATCTATATCAAAATAGTGATGCGTTATTATATCCCTCATTCCTTTTGCTTTCTTCCAGTCGATGTCAGGATAATTTGAAAGGAGTTTTGAATTGGTCAGTTTGTCTATCTGTTTTAACGCCTCACCAATATTTATCAGTTGCATACATATACTATCAAGCTTTTCAAGACCGATGTCATCCTTAATAAAATCATCACTTGACTGGATCGTTTGAAATCTCTTGGTAATCTGTCCCAGTGACCAGCTTATCTTCTTCAGGATATCGATAACAAGTTCTCTGTCATACATAAATGACATCCCGCTCTATTCTGTGCTTTAAAGCCTTGTTCATCTTTTCCCTTAGTCTTACAACATCTACTTTGCTACCAAAAGCCTCTTCAATGGTCTGTTTAATGCCTATCAGATAAAACAAGTCTGGCTTTTCAAGCTCTACTACTATATCTATATCACTCTCACCTGTAATATTACCTCTAGCACAGGAACCAAAAATTCCGATCCTTTTTACTCTAAATTCTCTCTTAAAAAACTCTTTTTGGGTTTGCAGAAAATCGATTATCTGGTTAGTTGCTAATGGCATATAACACCCCTTTATCCTTGTCTCTTATATATGATTATGTTATCCCTCTTTGCAGTACTCATCTTCTATTATAGCGACCACTCTCTCCATCAAGTCACTGTAACTTATTAGTTTTGCATATATCTTATCAAAATATTCCACTCTGTAAATGTGGCTAAGCATATTTCTATCATCTATCATTTCCATTAAAGCCTCATAACTTTTCTGCTCTATATGCCTGGACAAAAAAAGGTTCTTTATTGCGTCCTTAGGAGAGTTTGTATCTAAACCCGCAAATAGATACAAGAATCTTTTCACTATTTTCCATGTCAGCTCAGAACAATATTCAAATTTCTGAACCTGTCCATTTTTTATACTATCCCGCACCACTTCATCAAAGTTAGATGTTTCAATGTGCAATGACCGGACAAAGCCTTCTACCGCTTGTTTATATGTATTAAATTTAGATCGAAATATTTCCCTAGGTTCCATACATGGATTCTCCCTTTTAGCACCATATTTTTGAATTCTTCACCTACAAGATTAAAATCTACAATCTCAACCTTATAAGGTATAATCGAATTGTCGAGTTCATTAATTATCTTATAATAAAGTTTTCCAAGTGGTTGTTCACCTATAATTCCTATATCGATATCAGAGCCAAAGTTACAAGATCCATCTGCACGTGAGCCGAAAAGGAAAACATGATACCTATCCTTTTCAATATACTTTAGAACTATCTCCCGCGCAATTTTCACATATTCTTCTTCATGCAATTTATTTTCTACCCTGTCCATCTTGTATATCCTGTTTTTCTATCGGTCTTATTGCCCCGACGATATGAGGTGCGTCATCCGTGCCCGACGAATGCCATGTCAAGTTACATTAATTTACAGACTATTTATCAGTCTCTAAGAGTAACAAATTTCACATTTTTCTGCACTTTACAGAAACTGTCGATTTTTTCTTTATCTAAAGATGCAAAAATCAATACGCTAGTATTAGATTTCACCAACTTATCTCAATCAATCGACAGCATCAATAAGTTTGAAATACGATCCTCGGAACGGTGTATATAATAGTTCGGCAATCTCTCCATCCCCATAATGTTGTAGCCAAACCACTCTTTTCTTTCTTTTTCGTCAACTTATGTATCGCAATTACACCTGACAGACAGAAGAATTATTTCAACCCAAATTGAAATGATTCACCATTGCCAGTAAATATTCGTTAATATCTCTCAAATGGTGTTGCAAGATATTGCAAACTATATCAAAGTTGATAGTTTCATACTCATGAACCAGTATGTTCCTAAAGCCAACCATAGAAATCATTTTCTCAGCCATCTCTGCTTTTATTACTCCCTTATTCTGAAGAATATAGAAGATTTCATTTAGGCTGCCAGCAACGCCCCACCCTTCATCTGAGATTACATGGCTTCCGATATCAATGCATCCCTGAATGGCAAGCTGAAGATTATGTAATACGATATCTTGTATATCAAAGTCATTCTTTAATGATTCTAAAGAAATATTTTCCTTGTTCTTCAACCTTGATAGATTATGTCGTATAAGAGAGATCTTTCTTAAGACGACTGATTTATTAACCAATGATATCTTCCTTCATCGCGACAACCATTCCACTTTTCATCCGATCTTCAAGAAATTGAAAATCCAGACATTTGATTAGTCTGTAAGCTCTGAAGGATCGATGTGTCTCTTTATCTGCTTCAAAAACGACCTGCCCCCTACTTAGAATCTGCAAGGAAAGAAGCTCACCCACCTCTTGCAAAAAAACAAGGTCAACATCTCTTCTTATCAGTCCAGAAATTTCCGTCTGATAGCGAACTCGACTCTTTTGACTTTCTATCATATCTTTGTATGGAGTAGTTAGTAATGCAACATCCACATCACTAGTCATAACAGCCTTTCCCGTAACAATGGAACCATAGAGATAAACTGCAATTACTTCCTTTCTATTCTGAAAATATTCGATTAGCTTCTCTTTTAATGCCTTATTACACATAACACCTAAAAGTTCCAAGTTGAAAATATCACAATTTATAATTAAATGTCTTTTCCAATTGTTTTAACCGCTAAATTGGCGATCTACACACCAATCCCCTCTCAGTTACATACAGAAAATCATATAACGTCCAATATCACAACAAGTTACATTAATTTACAGACTATTTATCAGTCTCTAAGAGTAACAAATTTCACATTTTTTTGCACTTTACAGAAACTGTCAATTTTTTCTTTATCTAAAGATGCAAAAATTAATACGCTGGTATTAGATTTCACAAATTGCTCCATACCAATTACCGTATAACCAAACCACTCTTCTCCCTCTTTTTTTTCGTCAACAACCGCATCTAGTTCCAAGCGTAATTCTTTCAGTACAATAAATAGAACTTCTGATATATGATTTATTCCATATATTGAAACATCTTTCACACCATCATTTTTTAAGTGTACAACCTTGTCTCTGATTACCCTCTTTGCCTCCAGGTAGAAATGAATAGTACTTTCCACTCTTTTGTAGAGTAAACTTGACTTCTCCCTGGCACCTTCCGGAGTAATTAAATATCTTATTTTCTTTGCATCAATATTCTTTATTTTGATCCAGCCTTTTTTGACCATCTTTTTCAAAAGATGATTCACCAACCCCAGCGCGATACCAACTTCTTTAGAGAGTTCCCTCTGTGTCAGGTAGCCGTTGTTTTCCAACCTTTCCAGAATTTTCAGCTCCCTTACATCCAAATTGCCAGTTTCTTCGCTCATTAATAACTCCAAAACGATCAGCCCATATTCCGATCATACAACGATAAGGATTTGTAGAAACACATTATGTTCATTCAGTGAACGCTAATTCTAAAAAAAACCCCCATTTTGTCAAGATTTTTTTTATTTAATATACCATATGTTGTACTTGTTGACAAAAAAAGCTACTAATGCAAAACTTCATACAAAAGCACACTATGTTTTGCTAAAGGAGTTTCTTCCGGATATTTATATGCTAACACCATTTTCTTGTCTTTAATTGGCCGTAGAATTGCTTTTTCTATAACTATATACTCCTCATATGTTAACAACATATAATCAACTTTTTTTGTTTGTGCCGAGACGAGTACATTATTAATAGTTTCCATCTGAACATGTTTCCCTCCGGCATAATAAGCATTTCTTGCAAAGGTGCTCAAAATTGATGGAAACGGTTTATGAGAATGCTCTTTCACCCATTGACCCGCTTCCTTAATTCCAATCTTATCAAAACCCTGTGGCTTTAATGTCTTTGGCAATAAAACGCTGATAACCACAAGCAGTACAATTAGTTGAACACTCCACGTACTCTCCAACAACTCTTTAAAACCCACTATAAAACTACAATTATGAAATTTTTCATGTGTCCACATGCCAGCCTTATAGATGCCAATTCCGACACAGAAAACGGCCGGAATGACCAGAGGCATCAAATGCCTTCTACTCGGATACACAAAAACGTCGCCACTGCTTGTTAAATGAGTAATGCTTAATCTGTAAAGTATAAACAAGTAGAAAACAGTAATAGTTACTGTATACAATCCAAAAAGTTGTTCTTTTCTAACTCTTGACCAGTTTACAACTCCAATTATAAAAAAAATAAACAAAACCGTGTGAAATGTATCTATATACTTTTTTGTAATATGTAAAATACTATTTAAATGCAGTGGATAACCTGTCATTCCGGAAGCAGCCCGTTCGGTAAGCTCTCTGCTTAGCTTCCACTGTTTAGCATCATCTTTCTCAGGCGATATATGACTATTTTGCCCACGAGTACCCGCTTCGACACCTACCATATGAGACAAATCTTTTTTCTTTGTAAGACGCCAATCACCCGTCTCTTTTTTGATGTAAACGAGATACGGCATTGAAAATACAAGAAACGAAATAATCAATATCAGGATCGAAATCAGCTTTTCCCCCCATAATACCCTGATCCTGGTACAGCCCTTCAAGGCACAAAATGAGACAACGATGATAATAATACCTATTCCTTCAGGACGTGTAAGGTAAGCAAATGCTGAGCATATCCCTGTCAAAGAAAATAAAAGAAACCTCCTCTTCGTTATCGCAAAATAACCTAAACCAAACGCAGAAATGAAGAAAAAGAAATATGTAGATTCTGAAATGATCTCTGCAGAAAATCTTACAGCATAGGGATGGAAAGCTAAAATAACAGAAGAGACAAATGCAACCTTCCGATCAAAAACACTTTTACCAATCAGATAAAATACAATTACAGTCAATGTTCCAAAGAGAACAGATATAATCGTACCAGACAACTCCATGTCTGGAACACCCTTATACAGCGTCGCCATAATCAAAGAGTATAGGGGGTGATAATCGTGCCCTAATGCACTCGAAAAATCACCACTGGCAAAGTACTTTGCATTTTGTATAAAAACGACACTATCATTCTTTATTACATAGGTAAAAAAACTCAAGTATATTCTCACTGACAGAGAAAATACTAATAGTGACCAGACATACTTGTCATTGAAAACGCTTTTTGCCTTATCGTGCTCTAACGCTATAGTTTTCATAAGTAAATTAAAATTTAAGAATTAAGGAAGTTCCTCAATTCGCAACTCCTAAATCCCTGAGCCGGTCAAGTGTACTTTCCTCCATACTTCTCACCAAAGACTATTTTATCCAAACTTAACCTCGGCCTGGGAGATGGATCTTCGTCTGGGATTCCAACCGGCAAAAGTGCCATGACCTCAATATGGTCCGGAATATCAAGGATTTCTTTTACCTCATTATCTTCATACCATCTTACCCAACAGGTACCAAGACCGATCTCCACTGCCTGCAAAACAATATGTTCAACAGCTATCGCCACATTTGCTGCTGCTGCAACCATCAGGGCATCCTTTGTAACAGTACTCATTCCCTTCTCAAGGTATGGAATAAATACTTCCCTCGTTCTCTCAGGAAGAGCACCTGACTCTATAAGTTCATTCACTCTTACCGGAAATTCCTTAAATGCCTTTAAATCTGCACAACAAACTATTATTATAGAAGCTCGTTTAATTTGTTTTTGATTATGCGCCGCCTTTTGTAGCATTTTCTTCGTATCATCATCCTTGACTACTACAAATCTCCAAGGCTGTGTGTTTGTTCCTGACGGTGCCAATCTGGCACTTTCAAGTAAGAGCTTGATTTTTTCTTCCGGAATAGGGTCAGACTTAAATTTCCTTATACTCCTTCGCGCTCTTATTGCTTCACTTACATCCATTAATTCTCCCCCCCCCTAACCCGGTCGAGTCAGAACCAAACAGTAGTTAATAAATTACAAAACTCAAATTACAAACAAATATCAAATTACAATGTTCGAATGACCGAAATCAGTTTTTTTGGAATTTTAGATTTCTTTATTGGAATTTGTTTGTTATTTGTGATTTATTATCTGGCTATTAACAGGCAATCTGAGAGACGCTCTATCAATAAATATTTTGCCAAAATTGTCAAAAAACTTTCTCTAGGTGCCTAAATGAAAATACATAAGATTGACTATTTTAAAGTATACAATATAATAATCAACTAATACTTAGTACAAATATTTTATATAAATATGATCTGCATCCCCATTACTGCCAGAAGCACTGAAGAGACCATTTCGGAAATGGCATCGGCTTCCAAACATGCCGATATCATAGAATTACGCATTGATTACATTCCGGAATTACAAAATGCGTTAACATGCATTGAAAAATCACTAAAGAGTACAACCAAACCCTTAATAATTACAAACAGACCGGAAAGAGAAGGTGGGAAATTTAATGGAAGTGAACAGGATAGATTAAGCCTACTACAAAGAGCCATTGAACTGGAAGCCGATTACGTAGACATTGAATATGATTCAATCAAGCAAATTAACAGACGAAACAGCAGTAAAATAATTATTTCGTATCATGATTTCAAAGAGACTCCTCACAACTTAGGCAGAATATATAGCGATATTTGCCAACATAAACCTGACATAGTAAAAATTGTAACATATGCAAATGACATTACTGATAATATCAGAATATTTGAGCTTTTAAAGTCGGCTAAAGTACCCACCATATCTTTCTGTATGGGAGAGCTAGGTCATATAAGCAGAATACTTACAAAAAAGTTTGGAGGGATACTAACATTTGCTACTCTTGAAAAGGGAAAGGAATCGGCACCAGGGCAATTAACGGTTAAAGAACTCTCCGAAATATATCATTTTAAAGAGATAAACAGAGAGACAAACCTTTATGGTATTATTGGAAATCCGGTTTCTCATAGTATGAGTCCAGCCATCCACAATGCAGCCTTCATTGAAAAAGGACTTAATAGTGTCTATGTCCCACTGAAGATTGCAAATATTGGCAGCTTCATGAAAGAGTGCAGGAAAATTGATTTTCATGGATTCAGCATTACAATTCCGCACAAAGAGAGTGTTTTACCATTTTTGGATGGTATTGATCAAACCGCCGAAAAAATTGGTGCGATTAATACCTTGGTAAAACAAAATAGAAAATTTACAGGCTACAACACCGACTGTATGGCCGCTGTAATTGGGCTGGAATGCAGCCTGAAAAAAAACAATGATACCCTAAATAATAAAAAAGTATCTATTATAGGAGCAGGCGGTGCGGCACGCGCAATTGCCTTTGGGCTAAAGGAAAAAGGTTGCGATATAACCATTTTTAATCGCACACTTAAACGTGCAGAAAAATTGTCTTATGACGTCAAATGTAAATTTGCAAGCCTTGAAGAGATCCACAAATACGATTCTGAAATTCTCATAAATACAACCTCTATCGGTATGTTTCCGGATGTCGATCACACTCCGGTTCCAAAAAACATACTAAAGGAAAGTATGGTAGTTTTTGATGTCATTTACAACCCAATAGAAACCAGGCTTCTCCGGAACGCTAAGGAAAAAGGATGCCACACGGTTAATGGGCTCTCAATGTTCATTAATCAGGCGGCAGAACAGTTCAGGCTCTGGACGAATATTGAACCTCCGATAGAATTAATGACTAAGGTAGTAAAGGGGATTTTATGAACATAGTCTTAATCGGTTTCAGAGGTACTGGAAAGAGCACGGTTGGTAAGCTTTTAGCTCAACGTTTGGAAAGGGATTTTATTGATTCAGACAAATGTATTGAAAGTTCTACAGGGAAAACTATTAAGAGTATATTTGAAGAAGTTGGGGAGAAAGGCTTTCGTAAGATTGAGGCAGACATCATTACAGAATTAAGTAAGATGGATAATACTGTAATATCAGCGGGAGGAGGAGTTGTCCTTAAAGAAGAAAATGTAAGAATTTTAAAAAACAATGGGTTCCTTGTCCTCCTGGAAGCGACTCCGAAAATCATTCATAACCGCATAACACAAGATGAGAAAACCACACAACAACGGCCTTCTTTAACAGATAAAACACCCCTTGATGAAATTAAACATTTGATTACGAAACGAGAACATGCTTACAAGAACGCAGCGGACTATACAATAAACACATCCTATGTTTCCTGTGAAGATATAGTTAAAGAAATTATTACGACAGCAAATAAATCAGTGAATAACTAGTTTACGTGTAAATTATTAAAATAAGATTTTAGGGTAAAAAGCGAACACAATCCGTGGGAAAGGAGATTGTATTATTACAGTAAGGACAGGTATCACTGCTCTAATACGCATCATCACGGATGATGCACTCCATATATTCTAACCTTTTTTCTTGTTCTCTAATTTTGCAATAACTTCGTCGACAATACCATAATCTTTGGCCTCTTGTGAAGACATATAGAAATCTCTATCAAAATCTTTCTCAATTTTTTCAATTGTCTGGCCGCTGTGTTTTACCAGTATCTCATTAAGGCTTCTCTTCATTAACATTATCTCTTCTGCCTGAATACTTATGTCAGTCGCCGTCCCAGTTGTTCCTCCCCATGGCTGATGCAACATTATCCTTGTATGTGGCAAACTATACCTCTTGCCCTTTGTCCCTGCAGCCATAAGTATCGCACCCATGCTATAAGCAGAACCAATACAAAAAGTAGCCACATCACAATGTACAAACTGCATTGTATCATAGATTGCAAGACCTGCCGTAATTGATCCGCCCGGAGAGTTTATATAAATATTGATGTCCTGGTTTTTATTGTCATTTTGCAAAAACAACAATTGAGCTATTACAATATTTGAAACGTTATCATCTATAGGGCTCCCAATGAATATTATCCTATCTTTAAGCAAACGGGAAAAGATATCATAATGCCTTTCTCCATACCCTGTTTTCTCCACTACGTATGGTACATAAACGTTTCCATATTGTCCATTTGTCAACATATTGTCATGCCTGTTGTATAGATTACTATTAAAACTATTATCCTTGGTCACCTAATCCCCCTTGCCGATTATTTTTCATTTTTCTTCTATCTTAGCGTCCTCTTCAATGTCTTCTATCTTTGCTTCTTTCATCAAAAGATTAAGCGTCTTACTCTCCTTCAACTGATGCCGTAAGTTCGACATACTATTCATCTTTTCAATCTGTTGTTTCATACCGGAAGGTTCAAGACCGTACATGCCTGCCATCTCACTAATTCTTCGATTGACATCATCTTCAGTGACAAATATTCTCTCTTTTTCTGCTATGCGTTCAAGCACAAGTGATATTTTGAAATCCCGAATAACGGATTCCTCTGAAGCACTCTTTAATTCTTCCATATTCTTCTCTATCTCTTCCTGCGGAGTGCCTTTGCTTAGAAGTTCAAGTTGATATTTATGAAGTTTTTCTTTGGTATGATGTTTCATCATATCTTCCGGCATATCAAAATCGGCCATCTCTACGAGTTTACTGGAAATTTGACCCTGCAATTCACCCTCTGACATTCTTTTCTTCTCCATTGCAAGCCTCTCTGACATAAACTCCTTCAATTCATCAAGTGAATCGTAACCAACCTGTTTCGCCAACTCATCATTAATTTCGGGGCTTTCGGGCCTTTTAATCTCTTTTATTGATATTTCCATTTTAGCAGACTTGTTTCTGTGTTGTTCTGCGGAAAAGCTGTCCCCTAATTCTACATCTATAGCAATCTTGTCTCCGGATTTTGCGCCTACAAGGTTATTTTTTAGTTCCGGCACACTAATATCAGCCACTTGAGAACCGGAAACCATAACTTCCAGTTCTTTGTCCGTCCAAACAACCTCACCATTAATGCCAACTTCACAATCACATATAACGAAGTCTTCATCTTTGACTTTACCGGACTTAACAACCGTTAATTGGGCCTTCTGCCTGCTGATAGTCTCTAATGCCTTATCCACCTCTTGATCAGTAACAGACACGGACTTTCTCTTTAAAGGCATGCCCTTGTATTCTCCAAGCTCAAATGTTGGTAGAACCTCCAGAGTAATCTCAAATTTTAACGGTTTCCCCAATTCAAGATCAATGTCGCCAACGTCAGGATCACCTACAGGTGTCAATTTGTTCGTTTCAATTGCCTGTTGGTATGAATCGCTGACAACTGCCCGCTTTACCTCCTCCATTATTTTATCGCTAAACTTTCTCTCAAGAAGTTTCCTGGGAGCTTTTCCCTTCCTGAAACCAGGCAAATTGGCCATTTGAGCGACCTCTTTTAACTGTTTTTGCCACTCGCCTTCAATTGTTTCCTTTGGTATTTCGAACTTAAGCAGCTTTTTGCATGGTCCAACTTCTTCTATTTCTATATCCATTGTTTTAGTCTAAAAAAAATTTTTGTTTTTTCCCCGTTTCCCGTCCATTATAGCACCGAGACAGACAGTTTTTTCTGGTAAACTGGAGCGGGTGATGGGATTCGAACCCACGACATTCACGTTGGCAACGTGATGCTCTACCGCTGAGCTACACCCGCATTTCAACCAATTATAATTAACCTATGTAGATTTACAATATATTTTTAATTTGGTGCGAGAGGGGGGAGTCGAACCCCCACACCTTGCGGTACTAGATCCTAAGTCTAGCGCGTCTGCCAGTTCCGCCACCCTCGCTCACAAGGCATACTAGTAAAAAACATCTTATACACCAGCTAAATATATACCAAATCACTGAATCTACAAATAATAGATCCTAACTTGCCAGCTTTAAGCAATTTCCCAGTTTAGTTTCTAGTACTATATTTTGCAATCTTTTTTATTATAAATGTATGTTAGTACATTTTAAGTTAATCTCTGATGACTACAACTTACAGAAAAATATCTGAAATCCAGCTGACATTACTTTTCACATGAAAATACGTAATGCGTTCAGAAACAAGCAAAATTAAGTAAAGAGGGTATTTTGACCTAAATAACAATACCAATTAAAGACCATCCTAAAACCACTTGCGCTGTAAGTGGTTATATGATAGTATTTTCTCGCTTTCAGGAATTATATAGGATTATTAACAGACTATTAACAAAACTTGCTATTATGCGACGAATACGAGGCTAGTATCTTCTTAATTTTACATACATTACATTTAAATGTAGAAAGGGCAAATCAATGAAAGGAGTTGTGCTTGCGGGTGGCCTTGGCACCAGACTGCTACCTTTAACAAAAATCACCAATAAGCATTTGTTACCTATTTTCGATAAGCCAATGATATACTATCCCTTACAAACGTTGATTAGTGCGGGGATCGATGATATTATGATTGTTACCGGTGGTAACAATGCGGGTGATTTTCTCCGGCTTTTAGGCAATGGAAAACAATTTGGATTAAAGGACATAAACTACACATATCAAGAGGGAGAAGGAGGGATAGCTGAGGCCCTGGGCCTTGCCAGAAATTTCGCAGATGGTGAAAAAACAATTATCATCCTGGGAGATAATATTATTGAAAAGAATATAACCAAAGAAAAGAACGCATTTGAGAAACAAGAAAAAGGCGCCAAGATATTAATCAAAAAAGTCCCAAATCCATCTAGCTTCGGTGTTCCAGAACTTGATGGGAAAAAAGTGATTGGCATAGAAGAAAAGCCGGAACACCCGAAAACTGACTGTGCTATCATAGGTATTTATATGTACGATAGCCATGTATTTGACATTATCAGTAAACTCGAAAGATCAGAGAGGGGAGAATTAGAAATCACCGATGTCAACAACGCCTATATAAAGAGCGGAACAATGACATCTTCGGTTTTAGATGGCTGGTGGATTGATGCAGGAAGCTCACCGGAAAATCTGGCAGAGGCAACACAGCTGGTTATCAAAACCGGAGCTAACAATTTGAAGTAAATTAAATAGAACGCAGAGAACGCAAAGGGGAAAAAAGACTTTTATTTTTTAATTCCTTTTTTGTGTTTTCCTGGTGATCTCTGCGGCTCTGCGTGAGGACTCTTTTTTTATTTGCATGAAAATCGTGTTTTTAACGTCAAAATATTGAATTACGATTGATGTACGTTTACCCGCTGAAAGCGGCTTTTATTCTAAGATTGTCTTAGAATAAATTTAGTTTTTTACTGACTGAATTCTAACTCCTTTTAATCTGCGTTTATCTGCGTCCAAAAAAAACGAATTCTATGCGTATTATTTCAGGCAAAGCAAAAGGTGTACGACTTTCAGCATTAAACAGCAAGAAAACCAGGCCGATCTTAGACAGAGCCAAGGAGTCTATGTTCAGTATTTTAGGAAGCTCTGTACAAGATAGCGTTGTTCTAGATCTGTTTGCAGGTACCGGTTCATTAGGAATAGAAGCCCTCAGCCGAGGCGCAAAAAGATGCTTGTTTGTTGAGAACAGCACAAATGCAATTCAGGTAATTAAAAAAAACCTCCGGAATGCAAATCTTTTAAAAAGAACGGTTGTTTTAAAAATAAACGTATTTAGATTATTAGATTTTATAAAGAACAAGGATATAAAGTTTGACCTTATTCTAGTTGCTCCTCCGTATAAGCTATTGGATTTAGATTGCGGGGACAGGAAAAGGATCTTTTCTCTTATGGAAGCGTTTGTTTCCAAACAAGTCATCAACGAGAAAGGAGTCATTGTCCTTCAACATCATAAAAAACAGAAGGTTAATCAAAAATGTTTCAAGCAATTGAATGTGATTGACGAAAGGCAGTACAGCAACACACAGCTTACTTTCCTGAAAGGAAATGTGACGGAAACAGACTAGATAACTACATCGTGACAATCCATGCCTGGCACCTTACATCAAACCAAAATATATTTAGATAACTATCACATTTTGGCCCCAACTCAACCAGGTTGGGCAATACTTAACAATGAACATAAATAATAACAATCATAAAAAGAATATAATAAGCCTTAAAGCCCCTGCCAAGATAAACCTTTTCTTGGAGATTCTGGGCAAAAGAGATGATGGTTACCACGAAATTGAAACTGTAATGCAGGAAATTGATCTTGCCGACAACCTTCAGTTTGAAGAAATCCAGGAAGGAGTAAAGCTTCAGTGTAATGACAATAACATCCCTTTAAACCAGGACAACCTCGTGTGTAAAGCTGCAAATCTCATCCTGAAAGAGTGCGGCATTAAAAAAGGAGTATCAATAAGCTTAGAAAAAAAAATACCCGTGGGAGCAGGTTTAGGCGGCGGGAGTAGTGATGCGGCAGCAACTTTGAAGGCGTTAAATCTACTCTGGAAAGTCGGACTTGACGATGAGGAACTGATAGAATTTGCTGCAAAGCTGGGATCAGATATTCCTTTTTTTATAAACGGGAAAACCGCATTATGCAGTGGGAGAGGAGAGAAGATTTCTCCAGTTGAAGTAAGGGGGGAAATGCATTATCTTATCTTGTTTCCGCATGTCCATATCAGCACGGAAACGATATACAGGAACCTCAAAATTGACTTGACAAAAAAAAGAAAAGATGTTAGCTTTTTTTTGGATGCACTGAAATATTCGGAGGTTTCCGGTGTTGCCAAGTTACTGTTTAATCGCCTGGAAGAAGTAATTTTCACTACGTATCCTGATTTGCTACAGATTAAAAGCTCTTTAGGTACTTTGGGTTTTTGTGGTGTATCAATTTCTGGTAGCGGATCAGCCTTCTTCGGTATATGCCGCGATAGACATCAGGCAGAAGTTATCAAAAGCAAAGTTGAGTCAAGCGGAATGGGAAATGTATTTGTGGTTACAAATGTTATAACACCATAGACAACGAGATCGGAAGGAGGAGTTATTACTGTGAATATTACTGAAGTCAGAGTGAAGCTAACCGAGGCAAAAAAAAACCGTTTACAGGCTTTTTGCAGCATAACAATCGATAATGACTTTGTAGTAAGAGATTTGAAAATTATAGAAGGGTACAAAGGAGCTTTCGTTGCAATGCCCAGCAGAAAGCTTGCAGATAAATGCCCTAAATGTAATTCCAAAAATCACCTTCGTTCACGCTTTTGTAATGACTGTGGGGCTAAGCTCGATGACAAACGCGCATTGGATGAGTCTGGAGACGAATCTAAAGGGAAATTTAAATTGTATGCAGACACCGCTCATCCGATTAATTCAAAATGCCGCGATGAAATTGAGCAGAAGGTGCTCGCTGCATACAAAGAAGAAACTGAAAAAGCAAAACAACCGGATTATAGACCTCCCACAATGGATGTGCCGGATATAGACTATGATGAGGACAATACAAACAGTTAATGGATAATAACATCCGCCGTAGAGGAGCGTATAAAACATTCCTTTGTACCAATCTAACTGATCGATCAGGAATTTAAATTTTCTAGGTCACACGCGGTACTTATTCTCAAGGCAATACCTTTTACCAATCTGGCGAGACCGGAACAGATAAAAAAATGCATAAAACGGGTTCACAAATATTAATTGATGCCTTAAAAAAACAGAAAGTAGAATATGTTTTTGGCCTACCTGGCGGTGTCGTTATACCACTTTTCGATACGTTGTTTGACGAGTCTGACATAAAATTCATACTAACGCGCCACGAACAGGCGGCAGGGCATGCGGCCGATGGATATGCCCGTGCCACGGGGAAAGTAGGCGTATGCATCGTCACATCCGGTCCCGGCGCTACCAATTTGACAACTGCTATTGCGACAGCCTACATGGACTCCATTCCCATGGTCGCCATAACCGGTCAAGTCAAAACGCATCTTATTGGTAGTGATGCTTTCCAGGAAGCCGACGTAACCGGTATAACTCGTCCTATTTCAAAACATAATTACCTGGTTAAAGATATTAAAGAGCTGGGAAGGATAGTCAAAGAGGCGTTTTATATCGCTTCTACAGGCAGGCCGGGTCCTGTTGTTATCGACCTTCCCGTGGATGTAACAACAGATACATGGGATGGAGATACTCCTGATAAAATAAATCTACCCGGATACAAACCTTCATATGAAGGCAACGTACGTCAGATAAAAATGGCAGCAGAAGCGATAAACAGATCAAAAAGGCCTGTAATTTATGCGGGCGGTGGAGTTATATCTTCAAACAGCTCTAAACAACTTATTGAGCTTGCAGAAAAAGCCAATTTACCGGTAAACACAACCCTGTTAGCGCTGGGAGTTTTTCCGGAGAACAATGAAAAGGCGCTGGGAATGCTGGGAATGCACGGAACAGTTCCAGCCAACTATGCCGTTCACGAATCTGATTTATTAATTGCAATTGGAGCGAGGTTTGATGTCAGGATTACGGGCTAGATAGATGAATTTGCTCCACAGGCAAAAATTATTCATATAGACGTAGATCCAACTTCTATAAGTAAGAATATCAAGGTGGATATCCCAGTAGTTGGTGATGCAAAAAATATTCTTACGGAATTGATAAAACATGTAAGTTATGTTGAAAGAAAAGAGTGGTTTGAGAAAATTGCGGGATGGAAAAAGAGATATCACGTTACTTATGATAACACAAGTAGCATTGTAAAGCCGCAATACGTAGTTGAACAAATCTGTGAGGCGACCAAAGGAGAGGCAATTATCACTACTGAAGTTGGCCAGAACCAGATGTGGGCCGCTCAGTATTATACCTATACAAATCCCAGAAGCTTCTTATCTTCCGGCGGTTTGGGTACCATGGGATTCGGTTTCCCGGCTGCAATAGGTGCTCAACTTGGATATCCGGACAAAATTGTTATCGCCATTGCAGGCGATGGTAGTTTTCAAATGAATATTCAGGAACTTAGTACTGCCGTTAAATATAATTTGCCCGTTAAAGTTGCTATCCTGAACAATGGTTACCTTGGGATGGTAAGGCAGTGGCAAGAGCTGTTTTATGAAAAAAGATACGCACACACGCTACTTGATGGCAATCCTGACTTTGTGCTGGTAGCAAAAGCCTATGGAGCAGAAGGGTTTCTGGTTACACAGAAGGATGAAGTCAGACCTGTTATTGAAAAAGCGCTTTCAATAAATGGCCCTGTAGTAATAGATTTTAAAGTAGATCCGGAAGAAAATGTATTTCCAATGATTCCCGCTGGGCAAGCGGTTAGTCAGGTTAAAGGCGTCGAATTAATCTGAAAAATGGCAAAAGCGCAACTAAGTTTTTAAGAAAACCTACATTTCAAATACATCAAACCATAATTAGCAAAATGTCTCTTTACCAATTTTTCCACTAATTAGGATCGTAGAATTAAGAATGAATCGTTTTTATGTTCCATTCCATACCGATGTGAAAGACTTATGGATCAGTAGCTCTGAAAGCCATCATATTACGCGTGTAAAAAGATTGCAAATCGGTGATGACATTATCGTGTTTAATGGAATGGGAGATGAATATGATGCAGAAATTGAAGACATTAAAGACAACAGGGTCAAAGTCAAGATCAATCAACAGAAAACTACCAGCAAAGAAAACAGTGTCGGTATAGACATCGCATTTGCTGTTCCCAAAGGGAAACGCTCTCACCTCCTGGTTCAAAAATGTACTGAACTGGGAGTGCGTAAACTAATACCAACAAATTATGATAGAAGTGTAGTAAAGCTTAAGGACGACTGTTCTGCAAAAATTGAGAAATGGCAGAAGATTGCGATTGAGGCGTCAAAACAGTGTGGGCGCAATACGATTACAGAGATTGGAAAAGTTGTTAATTTTAACAATGTTCTTAAAACTGTAGACAGTTATGATCTCCCCCTCTTTGCCTGTAACCAATCTGATTCAAATAATCTAAAAATATCATTGCAAGAACATTCAAAAGCAAATAGTATAATCTGTTTTATCGGGCCGGAGGGTGGATTTACTTCGAACGAAATAGAAATGGCAAAGAAAGTTGATTGCCGATTCGCCAGCCTGGGACGTCGAATCCTTCGAGTAGAAACGGCTGCAATTGCGGTGTCTGCAATTCTATCATATCATTATTCCGTATAAATTCAGGATATATAGACTTAATTAAAGCGAGTTACGAGTTGCGGGTTACGAGTTGCGAGTTTCAGGTTATCCGTTTTCGTATAACTCGTAACGTGTAACGTGTAACCCGCAACCCGTAACTCGTAACAATTATGGAGGTTATCTATGTTATATGCAGTAATCATGGCAGGAGGTTCAGGTACGAGGTTTTGGCCCTGGAGCAGGAAGAAAACACCGAAACAACTCTTGAAGATCACAGGACAAGAAACTATGATCACGCAAACAGTTGATCGTATTATTGAAGAGATCCCTTCAGAAAATATTTATATCGTAACGACAGCTTCTCTGGCTGAGAGTGTTAAAGAAGAGCTGTCACAGGTTCCGGCAAAGAATATTATATCAGAACCTTTCGGCAGAAACACGGCTGCATGTATAGGCCTTGCAGCAACCATAATATCAAAGAAATGTCCCAATGCCATTATGGCCGTAATGACGGCAGACCATTTAATTGAGTCCCCTGATCTTTTTATTAAATCAATAAAATGTGCAGAAAAACTCGCTATAGAAGAGGCGGCTCTTATTACATTTGGGATTAAACCGACAGAGCCATCAGTAAATTACGGCTATATACAAAGAGACGAAGAGGTAATTAATCTTCAAGGTTTTCCGGTTTATGATGTAAAATGTTTTACTGAAAAACCGGATCGTATTACAGCAGAGAATTTTTTGAAAAGTGACAACTATTACTGGAACAGCGGCATCTTCGTCTGGTCAGCAAGTACAATATTAGAAAATATAAATACTCATATGCCTGACTTATCTCATGGCCTTGAAAGAATCAAGAAATCACTAGAGACGCCTGATGAGTCAAGTGTGATCTGCCATGAATATGAAAAGTTTGAAAATATTTCAATAGACTACGGCATAATGGAGAGGGCCTCAAATGTGAAAATAATTGAAGCTGGCTTTACCTGGGACGATGTTGGCTCCTGGCTTGCCATAGAAAGATTAAACAAATCAGATCAAAATAATAACACAATATTGGGCAAACATTGTGGATTGGACACGCAAGGAAATATAATTATTGGAGACGATGAACACTTAATAGCAACAATAAATGTGTCTAACATGATCATAGTAAATACGAAAGATGTTACTATGGTTTGTAACAAAGACAGTGCTGAAGATATTAAAAAGTTAACGGAACTCTTAAAAGAAAAAGGTTACAGCAGTTATTTATAATTATTCACAGCTTCAAAAATTGGCATAAAAACAATTTATATAATATGATAAATAGGTTATTATAGAGCCGTTTTACGGCAAACAATTTTTACCTTTTATTTAAATGGGAAGGTTGTAACGGAAACGTGTTATGGATATTAATAGAAATACAATAATCAAAGATCTGGTTAAAAAACACCCTCAAACAATGGCGGTCTTCAGGAAATACAATCTTGTCGTGGCAGGAGGTGTAAGGGGACCGAATGAGCCTCTGGCATTCTTTGCGAAAGCACACGAAGTAGATTACGACGAAATTGTTGGGGAATTGAAGATAGCTATAGAAAAAGGTGTGGATGAAAATGCAGAAGAAGTAGAATTGGTAGAAGACAAGGTTTACTCAAAATTTTTTAAAACAGCTATTTTTATGGCACTGACAATAGGGGTTGCAGTAGGCGCCATTATATTGACCGATATTAGCTTAAAGCGTAATTTTCACTCTGTGGTTCATTCTTTGGTACAGACACATGGTCACGCCCAACTATTTGGATGGGTAGGCCTCTGCATAATCGGTTTTGCGTATTATATCGTACCCAGAGTAAAGAACGTTGAGCTCAAATACCGTGAACTGACTACCGTATGCTTCTATCTCATGGTCACAGGGACTGTATTAAGGATACTAGTCCAACCGTTCGCCAATAAAGCGACAAGCTTCCTTCTGCCAATCTCCGGCCTGCTGGAGTTCATGGCAGTTGCGGTATTTGCATTTATTATCTTGAGTACCGTCCTTGCAAGTAAAGAGAAGAGAGAAGCATACGATAAATTCATAATGGCAGGCGTGTTATGGTTTCTACTGTGCAGTTTAGCAAACCTGCTTATGGACGGGTATATGCTTGTTGCAGGTACAAATGATATCCCAAAAACATTTTACAGCCCTTTTGTACACGTATTTCTCCTTGGATTTGTTTTCATGTTCATATTTGCAGTGAACATAAGGACGGTGTACGCCTTCCTGGATGTTGGTACGGCCAGGATTGGCGCTATAAACACAACATTCTGGCTCCTTAATCTAACTATACCACTCTATTTCATAGCTAACTCTTTAAGTTACAAGTTTCCATTTTTAATAAAAATTTCATATTTTACAACATATTTAGTCGCGTTTAGCATTTTACTGTTTGTTTATGGTATCAGGATCTTTGAAAAATCCACAAGGGAACTTGACGATGTTGTAATGGATAGAAGCTATTCGAAAACTATCAGGGCTGCTTATGTCTGGTTGATTATTGGTGCGCTTATCCTCGGGACGAAATCACTCTTTACGGCATTCTCTGAGGCCCAGTACCTCTTTCATGGCGCCGCCAACCACGCATTGGCAGTTGGGTTTGTGACCTTGATGATAATAGGATACGCGTCAAAGATGGTTCCCACTTTCAAGGGTGTGGATATGTATAGCATAAAGCTTGCAAACCTATCGTTTTATCTCATAAATATTGGGTGCTTCCTCCGGGTTTCTACTCAGGTTATGATAGGAGCCTCACACTCCAACGGTTTTTACTACTCTCTCATAGGGTTTTCAGGCTGGATTGAGCTGACAGCGATCGGCATGTTCGGGTACAATGTGTGGAAGACAATGAACGCGGAAGATGAGGATATTGAAGAACCGAATGAAACGTTAACGGAAATAACGGGTGACACAAACATCGCTTATGCAATCGAACAGTTTCCTGAGATTCTTGATGTATTCCTGGAATTTGGTTTCAAACAACTTGCTAGTCCTGCTGCAAGGAAGACTGTAGCAAAAATGTTTACGATAAAACAGGCAACAAAAATACATCCGGTTGAAATAGATACTCTTCTTAACGCTTTAAATGAAAGAATTAAAAAATCATGAAGTTATTAATAAAAATCATATTTCTGGCAATACTAAGTTTTATATTTTCTGATTACTGTATTGCTCAAACCGCTGAAGACCATTTTAAAAGAGGTGACGAATTTCTTAACAGACAACTTGTCCCCGATGCAATAGTTGAATTAAAGAAGGCCCTACCACTTTTGAAAGAGGATCAAGACCAACTAAAGGCGAAAATCTATGTATCGCTGGCAAATGCGTACAACTGGAAGGGAACACACAAAGCGGCAATTATCGCATGCAATAAAGCGTTAGAAATCAACCCTGATATTGCCAATGCGCATTACAATCTGGGGTTTGCTTATAGAGAAGAGGGAGACAGTGAACTGTCGGAGAGAGAATTTGGACTTTTTGACAAATTGTTGAAGCGAGAAGGTGAATATGTAGAAATCACAGAAAAACAAACCTCAAGAAATGTTGAAAAGTTTATTACCCTTGGTGACAACTATTTTGCAACTGGCAAGTTTGACGAAGCCATTGCTGAATACAATAAAGCCCTGGACATTAAACCCCATAATGATATTTTTAATAAACTTGAACAGGTCTACCAACAACAAAGATTAGTCGGCAAATCCGGAGGCATATCTCCAACAACAGATAATCTTACCGGTAGAAAAGCATTAGGTAATATACATATACAAACTGAGTCAGATAAAATTGCGCAGAAAACTTTAATAGATAAAATCCTGGGCAGAGGAGTATCGCATTATGATGAAGGTATGATTGATAAAGCAATTGATGCATTCAAAGAAGTACTTGAAATTGATCCTGAGAACCCAAAAGCAAATTATAGCCTTGGCAACGCCTATGCGGATACCGGAAAGGTTGATAATGCCATAGCGATGTATAAAAAAGCGATTAAAAATGATCCTGGACTTGCAGATGCATATTTATATCTGAGTATGCTGTATTTAGATATGGATTTAATCGAAGAGTCAATTTCTCTGTGTAACCAAGCCGTAACCGCCAATCCAAATGATGCACTTTTACGTTTCCATCTTGCGGAGTCATACGCCCAGAATCTACAATACAAAGAAGCGATAACTGCATATAGCAAGGCCATCTCCTTAAACCCAATGGATCCTGAAACACAATATAGATTAGCTGAATCTTACTATGAAACCGAGCAATTTGACAAGGCACTAAAGCACGCAATGCAAGCTGAGAAACTGGGATATATTACAGATCCGGAATTCATGTCTGATTTGAAAAAAAACGCCGGTACGAAATAACCATATTAATTCCCTTATAATTAATCTATCTTCTAAATCATACTTTTTTATTGAATTCATTATTCGAAGTTCAATGTTCTTCATTCGACATTTTCTTTTGAACCATACCTAGAAAAAACCCCTTTAATGGAGCTCTTACTTACTTATTATTCTATATTTCTCAATCATGAATATCGAACACCGAATAATAAATTCTAAATTCGATTCCATTATTCAATTATTATTGGATTCCCTGCCTTCATGATGTCTGTTAAAAAATGTCGGGTAACCTGCCCGACTTTGAATTTCCATACACTAAATTAGAACTTCGACACAAATATACAGGTAGGAGCCAACTCCAGCCCGCCCGTACCGAACAGTACGTTCGCCAGCCCGACAATCATTCTGGCGGGGGCGGGTTGGCGACCGAATTATTGTGTTAAAACGCTTTCGCTCGCCGTCAGGAGACGGCTCCTACCAAACTTTGAATTTCCTATACATCAATTTACTTTAACGCTGAGTAGAGAACAGACGCAAAGGGGGGAAAAGATTTCTCTCTTTTAATTTCAATTTTATTTTCTTAGCAATCTCTGCGTTAAAACAGAAGGCTAAAGCTTAAAGGAGTGGTTGGAGGAGGTTGTAATATGAAGAAATATGTACAAGAATACATACTGCAACAAAAAAAGGGAACTTGTCGTTTATACAAACGCAAGTTCCCTTTATGACAAAATATTTTATTTTCAGATTCAAAAGCTATGAACCACCATCGTGCGTAATATAGCTATCAGTGTCTGCAGTCGTATCATCAGCATAAATATCATCTCTTACCGGTGGGTCTGAACCGTCATACCAACCCGCTTTTTCAGTAATGACAAACTCTACGTGTCCATCCACATAAACTATGTTTTGCCCCCTACCGGCAACGTCTGCGGTACTGTAAGCATTAACAGTACCTCCATGGTTTGGTGAATTAGCACTTGTAGGCAGATTACTATCATTATTGGTAGGTCGATCTGCCAATAATGCGACATCCGCCTCACTAGCCTGTGTATGATTCCCATCATATCCATAACTAGACTGATTTTTTTTAAATGCAGTGCCCTCAGCAATTTTAGCATTTGTTGTGATTGTAACAGATGTATCGCTAGGACAGTTAAAAGTACGCGGATCCGACACATAATCAGGAAAAAGCAATACAAGCGATGCCATTGAACCGGTTGTTGACGTAGGAAACTGCTCATTATTCTCGTTCGCATACATGATTAACCCCATACCAATCTGTTTCACATTACTGGCACATTGGGTTTTGCGCGCAGACTCCCTGGCCCTACTCAACACAGGAAGCAGTATTCCCGCAAGGATCCCGATAATAGCGATTACAACCAATAATTCAATAAGTGTAAAACCTTTGTTAAGCTTAGTTCTTTTCATGCGAACAACCCCTTTCCTAAAATGTTACGGGAAAATCTGAAAGCTATCCATAAGTTAAAAATTTACCAGCGTATTTGATTAATTTAAGTACTAAGGTCAGCGTGTAATTTGTAGGTGAATCAAGTGAATAGCGCAGATTATATCCCTGTAAGCACTCTTGTCAAGTATTTATTATCAATACTGAGAGAGACGCGAATATCACGCCTTTACTCTTTTCACCTTTTTTCTCTAATGAGTAGACAAATCCTTATTTATTTAGTCCCCCTAAAATTGTACAATGAGCGGGGTGGTGTTCGGTTAGAAATTTGCGTGCAGCTTTTGTCATGCCAGAACGCTGCTGACAATAATCCACTATTTTGCAGATCGGTTAAACATGTTTAATAAGAAACCTCAAACCTGCCGAAACGGCCGGGCCGGGCCAGTAACCGCGCCAACAGGACAGAGGTTAATTCCATATTGCGATCAAATAGTAATAGCTTCTTTGTTGGTTATTATTGTAGCTGTCCCGCTCTATTTCGATGTCAATCTTCATAGCGTTTTCGACTTGAGCAAGACTACAATCCTCTATGTATTGACCTTCGCCATGTTGGCTATCTGGTCTATAAAGACGATAACCATCACTTACCGGCAGGGGCGGCACGAGCAAAGCCCTGCCTTGTCTGGGCCTGCTGTCAATTACCAGGACGCACATCAATCTACCTCTCATATTCAAAAAAACAGAAAGGAGTGCTTCTCCTCACAACTCTTAAGGCGGCCATTAATTCTGCCAATCATAGCATTCCTGTTTGTCAGTGGACTTGCTACGATCTTTTCCATAAACCCTTATTTGAGTTTAGTAGGCACTTACAAAAGATACGATGGTTTTATATCAACAATTGTATACGTCTCTCTTTTTTTAGTAATTATACATTTCATAGGGGAAAAAAAGTTGAGCGCACTCTGTAACGTAATTATCTCAACCGCCTGCCTCGCCTCTATATACGGAATATTTCAACATTTTGGTATAGACGTGTATCAGTGGAGTACGTCATTTGGCTTTGGTATAAGGGCCTCTTCTACATTTGGACACCCTGCCTTTTTTTCTGCCTTTCTTATTATGGTCATACCACTTATTCTGCTTAAAATTTTTTCACACCCACCGGAACAAGATTGCCACCCGCCCATGCCGGATCGCAAGCCCGACAAGGCTGTTCTGGCGGGGACTGGGACACGTTCAAATTCCAGATGTCCATCATTTCTCTATATGGGGGCCTTAATATTGGTTATCATCGCATTTTATTACACGAAGACACGAGCATCCTTTCTGGGTCTCCTTATCTCAAATATTTTTTTCTTTTCTTTGATAGGGAAAAAGAATCTCCTGGCAGATAAGAGAAAAACTATTGTTACCATAACGATCATAATAGGCATCTCTATTTTCTTTAATGTAAGTGATAGAACGTCTGTTATTGGAAGATTCATAGACGATATAAAGCCGACCATTTCAAGTGGCAAGGAATCCACCCACTTTCAAGAAGATCCTCATAAAGAGGTTGGCATCTCCAGCAAATTGAAGGGTTCAATGTTTTTGAGGGCCTTCCAATATGCGACTGGCCTGAAGATTATTTATGATTATCCGGTTCTGGGAATCGGGCCTGAAACGCTGGGTATGATATATCCTCAATACCTTTCAAAAGTCTACCGGGAAGCCGGTGAGTATAGGACGTTTGAAAACCAGAACAGGATCCATAACGAGTTTTTAGACGTGGCAGTCTCCAGAGGATTGCTGGGAGTTGGAGTATACATTTGGTTTATCTTTGCTTATGCAAGAATGGTATGGAATGGATGCCAGAGGGCCAACAGCCATGATAAGGTGCTCATAATAGGTCTTTGCGCCAGCTGCCTGGCCTATTTTATACAAAATCAGTTTAGCTTCGGGCATGTCCCTATACTTACACTTTTCTGGTTTCTTATTGCCATGTCGGTTATTGCATCTCCCGTTACATACTCCTTACCTGATGGGATTAAAAAGTCGGCAGCACACAATCCGGATCTAACCGGGCACACCACTATCGGGAGGCTTGGAAAGTACATATTCTGTGGCATGATTATATGCTTAATGGCCCTGCTTATCACTCTTTGTCTATTTCGCTACAAAGCAGACATCTACTTTGAACACGGAAGAAGAGCACTAAATAAAATGGAGATTATGGAAGCTATCCGGAGTTATGAAACAGCAGTAAAGTATAACCCTTTAACGTTAAATTATCGAAATGTGCTAAATGGTATTTATCTAAAAACGGCAGAAACAGGTGCAAACAGAGAGAACAAGAAAATCGCAGAAGAGTTGACGGATATTTTTTCACGTAAACAGACAGCAATGTGGTTTGCAAAAGCAATTAAGGGTGCGGAACAAGTGCAAAAACTTTATCCTAATGATTACCATTCAGCTTTTACCCTTGGCCAGGCATATCATCTACTGAGTAAAATATCACCTGCCAAACTACCTGGCGAGTCTGAAGAGATGAGCAAAAACGCATTCAAAAATTATAAAATTGCGACAACGTTACACCCTTTCAAATTCGAATTCCGCAATAAACTGGCACGGCTTCATGCTGAAAAAGGCCAATATGAAGACGCAATCTACGAATTAAATGAAGCAAGAACCATTTCACCTACCAACCAGGCATCCTATTTAAACCTTGCCAAGGTATTTATAAACAACGGGAAACAATATGAGGAAGCAGAAACAGTCCTCCTGGAATTCATCAAAAAAAATCCTGACCGTGAAATAATAGATGTTTACAGGTTTTTAAGTTTCATCTATTCAAAGACTGCAAAATGGGATGAACTCCTGGCGCAATCAATAAAGATATCTAAACTCAATCCGGAAGATTTAGAAGCACATAAATATGCAACCATGGCCAGTGTTAAGCTCGAAAGGTATGATGATGCGCGAAAATTATGTAACCGTATTTTAGATTTGACAGAACAAGCAAACAACACGTACAACAAATATGCTAAAGAGATGCTGGAGTTTTTATCAGAAAAGTAAGATCAAAGCTGGCTGAGCATGGATTAAGAAGGAATAATTTTCATTTTGTTGCTGCCCAGACAGACCGTTCACCCAATGAATCAAATCGCATTTCACCTACTCCCCATTTTTAAACATTTAAATTTTTTTTCTTGACTTTCATATTATGTAACATTAGTATTCCCTCTCACTCAGTTCAATACAGCTTAGGAAGATACTGTATCTTAAAGTTATGTTTATTTTTACAAGGAGGTGAATTACATAAACTTTCCCATTACTTCATACAGCAAAAATCCCGCAGTCACCGAAACACTAATAAAATTTAGATAAAATTAAACAATAATCCTTTTTTTTAATATTTATATTTCAAGAGGATCTGTCGCTAGTTTTATTCAATCTTTAGGAATTAACGAAAGGAACTGTTTTATGTACAAAACAATTTACTCACTTCTTGTTTTTTCTTTTATCATCAGCAATCTGTTTGGTTGTGCCCACCCTACAGTAGTTGAAACTGTTCAAGACAGTGACTACACCATGACTTGCAGTGAATTAACGAAGGCAATTGATGACGCTAGGCATTTCAGAAAAGAAGCCCAGGGGAAAAAAGGTTTTACCGGAGGTAATGTTACAAGGGGCATACTTTTATGGCCAACTATTCTAGGAACATATTCAAATGCGAACGAAGCAATCCATGCCGCTGATGCCCGCATTGTTCACTTGAGTCACATTAAAGCAGAAAAATGTGATCACAATCTTGGAGGTTCTCCAGAAAAGATAGAATTGTCAAACAAAAGTAAACAAGAAAACAAAGAAGAACTCTAAGAAAGATCATCAATGCGTCATAATAATTCAAAATCTTATGGATTTTTATTCATTTTATCTTATCTCGTGTTTTTGAATACCTGTGCTGCCAAAGCGGAAAATGATATTGATCTATATTTAAGACAAAAAACTATCGGTACCTGGAAAACCCACGAAGGCTTTTTCATCGCCGAAACTACATATTCTGCTGATGGAACATTTGAGGGAGAGGGTATAATAAATCTTCCTGACAACAAATTACCAATGTTTGTAAAAGGGAAATGGGAAGTTACTGATGGTTACCTCATTGAAATAATTGAGGAAACCGACATACCAGAAGAGTTATTGCCCTATAATAATGAGTTTATAGACAAGATTGAATCTGTTTCTAAAGATAGATTAATAAGAATAGATGAGAAAGGAGAACGCAGTGTTTATACAAGGAAGCTTTCTCCGGAGCTGGAAAAGAAGCATTTGCAGTTAGTCAATGAATATTTCAAAGCAGTGGGAATAAAAAAATTTACTAACAAATTATTAAAAGATGAGAAGGAGAAGATTTTTGAAAATTTTAAGAAGGACAACACTATTCCGCAAAATGACAAGTTGGAACTGGAAAAGTTATTACGAGAAACAAGAGAAATTGTAGAAAAATATATGAGATGGGAAAATGTTAAACAATCATATATCAGTATTTATTCGGATATATATTCTGATGAAGAATTAAAAGCATTAATTAAATTCTATCATACGCCATTGGGGAAAAAAGTGCGTGATAACATGATTGAGTTAACACAAAAAACAAAGATATTAGTTGAGCAACAACAACTTTTTGCTACAGCCGAGCTGGCAAAATTTATTGCAGATTACATAAACGAAAAGATACAAGAAGAGAATCAGAAAGAAAATAGCAAGAGAAATGGTACTTAGATATTATAAAAAGGGGAATAAGATTATTGAAGGAGCAGATCTAAACCGCAACTATAGAAATTTTATACTTGTCTGCCAGCTTAACGGTATCTTCTTTGTCGAGAATCAAGGTTTTCTCCGCTTCTATCGCTAATGTGGAAACCCCGGCTTCTTTCAGGTAGTCGATAGTCTCGGTACCGATAGTCGGCACATCAAAACGTGGATCCTGACCTTTCTTACTTAACTTAATCACTACCACTTTACCACGGCCAAGTTCTCCTCCACGTTTGATGGTCTCGTTTGTACCCTCAATCGCCTCTACCGCCAGGACTATTTTATCTTTTACTACTATGCACTGGCCTATCTCCATCCCCGCGACTTCCTTCGCGATCTTCCAACCGAATTCAATATCGGTTGTTTCATTTTCGGATGGTTTCCTCTTAGTCAAACAGCCCTTTTCTGCCAATAGGTTTTTCACGTAATCTAAAGAACTGACAAGTTCTATACCGTCTATGGCAAGTTCATTTGCAACAGCCTCAAGGATAGAGTGATCATGCTTACTCCTGAGCTTCTTATACCACATGTTGATCGCCCTCATGTCAGGTCTTAATTTTAAGTGCTTAAACTTTGAATGGATGTGTGATTTCGTCAACCCCCCTGCCATAACTGCCTTCTCTATATGTTCGTCCTTCAGTGTCCGTATCATTTTGCCCATCTTGGCAACACCGACCCAGTATAGTTTCTCGACATATTGCTCTATCTCAGGGGACGCCTCCCCCTCAATAGCAACCGCTATGATACTTATTCCCTTCGCCTTTGCACTCTGTGCAAAGAGTATCGGAAACCTTCCATTACCCGCAATCAGCCCTAATCTTTCCATTTTTCCAACCGTTCTTCCAGTCGTTTAATCTTCTTCTGTAAATCCTTTACAGTCTCTCGCATCTCCGGCAGTCTTTGTATAATCATATAACACCTTCTCATCCTCTCAATCTCTATTGCAGGTGTGCCCAGAAATGTGCCGCCGGCAGGCAGGTCTTTTGTAACTCCAGTCCATCCACCCACCTTCACATTGTCTCCCACCTTAATGTGGCCCGCAACACCCGCCCCCCCTGCCAGGATAACGTTATTACCGATCTCAACGCTTCCGGCAATGCCTACTTGTGAGGTCACCAGTGTGTCTTCACCAATTTCAACATTATGCGCAATCATTACCTCACTGTCTATTTTTGTACCTCTTCTGATTCTTGTCTCCCCAAGGACGCCACGATTGATTGTTGTATTGGCGCCGATATCAACATCATCTTCAATTACAGTAATCCCAATCTGAGGTATTTTATAGTATGTTTTCCCATCCGGAGCATATCCATAACCACTGCAGCCAATTACGGAGTTACTATGGATCACTACACGTTCCCCAATTATTGTTCCTTTGTGGAGCACTGTATTTGGGTGGATTATGGTGTCCTTTCCTATTTGACAGTCATCCCCAACAAAAACGCCAGGATACAAAACTACATTATCAGCGATCTTTACATTTTCTCCGATAAATACAAACGGATAAACTGTTACATGAGAACCTATTTCAGCGGAGTCGCTGACTCTGGCTGAGTCATCCAACGTTCCGGAATAAACTTTTTCAGGATCCTTCATAAGGTCAACGACCTTTGCAAACGCAAGATAAGGGTTTTTTGTAACCAACAGATTCTTGCCTTTGGCCGTAATTCCCGGCGAGACAATAATTGCCGATGCCGCTGTCTCTTCGGCCTTTTTGATATATTTTATATTAGATACAAAGGTGATATAACCCTCCCTGGCCTTATCAATTGTCATAACACCTTTTATCTTTATATTTTCATCACCGACCACCTCTCCTCCCAGGTAATCGGCAAGTTCTTTCAGTGTCTTTTCCATTTATATTATTTACTCCGGAATTTAAACATCATCTCCTTGTCTAACAGCTACTGTTCTACAATAAATTCTCTTTATTACAAATAAAATAAATATTAATAAGAACCAGACTAGTACTCCTGTTACCAATTTGCTATCACCAAATAGCCATCCCAGCTTCTCCCTGACACGAACAAGGAACATGCCGTCAGCCTTCATCATAAATACCATTCCTGCATGCAGACCAATGGAGAGATACAGCGATTTCGTTTTAATAAACGCATATGACAACACCACACCAACCAGAAAGAGCCCAATGATTGCCGGCAAGTGTTTGGAAAATTCAAAAAATATTGGCTTAAAAAACTGAACTATGGTTACAAAACCAACAAACGGCTGAAAACCTGTAGACACAAAGACATCTGCTTTAAAAAAATGAAGCATCGAGTAAATCAGACTACACACACACACTGCCACAGGCAATGATGTACTTTCCAGAAAGGACTGCAATACAAACCCCCTGAAAAGTATCTCCTCCATAATACCTATGAGGCAACCTATCAAGGCATATTTAATAATGTACAATATTATAACCCCTGCCGAATCATAATCCATGTGAATAATCCACGCGCCGGTAAGCAGCCCAAGTCCATAGTAGATAAGGAGCGGTACTCCCGCCAGTAAAAACCCAAATAGGAACTGCCTCAGGAATCCTGACCTAATCTTTAAACCTGAAGAAACCAGAGCACCAAATCTCAGTGATTTCCTGAAGACAAGAAACATTATCAGGGCAACCACCATCAATATCCGCCTCATCACCTTGCCAAAATCATACACACCATCTTCAAAATCAACTGTATTCGCCATAAACCCTGTTTTTGCCAACATAAAATCCAGAGGCACTTTCATAATGGGCGCCAGGACGCAGCTGAAAAAGAGTATGATTAAAAACAGGTATATTATTTTGTTATATGATTTCATTTTACAAATAGGACACAGATTATCGCAGATTGACACGGAAAGATATAAAAACTAATGAATTTATCAGTTAAAGGATCCATAAATCCCTTAATTAACTCATGACAGGTGGCAAATATAATTTGCTGACAAGTGGGTGTATGTGAACTGCTATATGGAGTTATAAATCTAACACAATACCCGTAAACAGTCAAGCCAAAAGCCTTTATCTATCGACATAAACCGCAGGGCAGATAAAGGCTTAAGTCTTTCTGCAGACAGGTGTTGAACGCCTGTCATGCCTGCCTGCCTGCCCGTACCGAACAGTACGTTCACAATGTCATTGAATTAAGCTATAAAATATGGAGTGCATCATCCCCGTCCGAACGGCCTGGGCGGGCGTGATAATGCGTATTAAAGCAGTAACACGGTTACTGCACTCCAAAAAAGAAGATGTATCTACTATAGTTAACAAGCTTATTAAGACTGACAAACAAATAGCCGATATGATGCAATAAAATTGAAAGCTAATAATAGCCTTCTCTGACATGATTTCTGATGTATGGAAGTAGACTTGAATGTTTTTCTCTGTGATCTTTGCGGCTTTGTGTGATGCATTTCTTTGGTCTTAAACACTTCACTATTCGTTTTACCTCTTGCCAACTGCAAACTGTCTACTTCTTTTGCTGTACCTCTAAATCCTGACCATCTTATACGCCGTCCTGAAGATCACCAGGAGCATCCCTGAGCCAAAGCAGCCGATTGCGATCAGTGTGAGTGGTATGCTCGGGTTATTCTTCGTTGTAACAACGACAGCAGGTGTGGATTTTATGTCTTCGAAAACCACATCTACTCCATTAATATTTTGAACATTCTGTCTACCGATGCGAACGTAGGTTTGATTGTATTTATTATCGTTACCCTTTGAGACTAACTGAATAACAGGAAGAGGAAACTGTGGCGGCATGTAAAGGTTGGCCAGTATTACTCTTAATCCATTAAGCTCTATAACATCCTTTAAATTTAATACCCTTGTTTGCCCGTCAATATTCATTACTACCGAGTTTGGCATGTTCCCATAATTTCGCAATAGAAATGCTTTAGTCCCACTGTCTAAAAGCACAGGGTTGTTGTAGCCAAGTGTATCATCAAACTCTTTCCCATCCTTCCTTATGTTCATTTGGGCCTTTATTTTTCTGGGCATACCATTGGGATATGAAGTGGAGTCAAGACCTGTCACTCTTAACTCATATTCACCTGATTTAACCCATGCATCGGCAATCGTGATTGGCCCGCCTGACTCTGACCATATACCGCCAACAAGATGCGCTACCAACGTAACCAGGAAACCAACATGCACTATTGATGCACCGTACAACGCAACCTTTTTGGAACGTGCCTTTACTTTCCTGAGGATAGAGTCCAGTGTACATATGAAAATACATATCCCATACATGGCGAAGGCGACAAACATTAAGTAGAACCAGGTGTGTATCCATTTTGGTTCATTAAAGAAGAAGGTAATATCTTCACCAGAAAGACCCGCGTAAGATTCCGGAAAATAGTTCATGATAAGACTGCCTATTATGAGGAGTCCCGTAACTGTAAAACCGACTATTATTCCCGTTTTTTGAGATTTTAAAAACCCGTATATATGTTTCATTTTATATTAAAAACTGTGCGAGCTCCGAATAAGAAAACTCGTACCGACGTACGTTGTCAGCAGTATAACAAATCCAACTATGGCCAGTGGGGTCTTATACTTTCTAGCTGCTGGCCAGTAGTCCAGATGAATACATGTAGCATAAAAGAACCAGATAATTACAGACCACAGTAGTTTTGCGTCCCAAAGAAAATAAGAGCCCCAGGCCACATATCCCCACAAGCCGCCAAAGATCATAGAGATTGAGAAGGCTATAAATCCATATTGAAAACCGGCATCTATTATGTTCTCAAATCGCCTTTTCTCCCCTCCTCCGGAGAAATATCTCGCCATTGCCGCAGCAAATGAACTTGTCCACAGCGCGTAACAGTAGAAGGAGATAGGGACGTGGAGGATATACCATATCGTCAACATTAGTGGAGGAGCGTATGACTGCTTCATTGAAAAGAAGACTGAGGCGACAACGAAGAAACAATATCCCACACAAAACGTTGAAATCCGGTATACATAACTCTCTACCCCGGAATAAAAGAGAAGCACACTAAAACAGGCAAGGGCAAATCCGGTGAAGGACTCAAATTTGTTTGTCAGAGGAAAATATTCTATAGAGATCCCCCTGAAGGCAATTGATAATGTGTGTAGAACCACCCCACCCAGGAGCACATAAAATCTAATCCCCCTGCCCATAAAACCAACTACCCAGTAAGAGGTATAGATAAGTAGTGAACTCCAGTATAAGATAATGGATATTTTTATAGCTAACTGTGGATCCATTTATATAAGTTACTCCGTTTATAATCTACAAGATTGAACCGGCAATAGATGACAATTGGGGATCCCGGTATTGGACTTTTCCCCGTCCGAACGGCTGGGTCTGGCGGGTCGAAAGAGCTGTCTATTATTGGTCGAACACGGCCTTGTTACTTACAAGGCCGTGTCGAAAAAGAATACATGACATGGTGGTAGAGGGATTTCTATCAATCATTTGTAAGAGTAAATTCCTGCTCTGTCGATCCACCTTCTACTGAACTCATTTGCCCGTGTGGATTTGAACCACCCTGAGGAGAAACGCTACCGTGACCGGACGGCATACCACCGCCGCCATGAGGATCGCCGCCAGGACCACCCGGCATCTGCATTCCCGCATGAGGGGAAGGATTACCCTGGCCAGATGGCATACTACCGCCGTGGGGAGAAGCGCCACCATGAGGAGATGCCTCTGTTTTCATATTACCATGATCACCATACACCGCTCCATGTCCACCCGGCATACTGCCCATGCCGCCATGACCACCACCGGAAGAATGTGCTGAGTAGTATGGGGTTGGTACATACAGAACCTTAACGTCAGATTTTTTGAGTAAATCTTGTATCAAGCTTAACGTTTTCTCATTATGAAGCGCAATCTTGACCTTGTCCTTAATCTCTTCAAATTTAACATCTTCACCCTCATCTTTACCTGTGATCTTTATAATGTGATAACCAAACTGGGTTTTTACGGGATCACTTATACCATTTAACTCCGTTGCGTAGGCCACGTCGGTGAATTCTTTTACCATTTCACCTTTCTTGATAGGGCCTAAATCTCCACCAGTCTTTGCTGAAGGACAATCTGAGTAAGCCTTTGCAAGCTGCTTAAAGTCAGCGCCACCATCAAGTTCTTTTTTTATTTTATCAATTTTCTCTTTTGCCTCTTTTAATTTTGTTTCGTCCACCACGCCCTTTGTATCTATAAGGATATGACTTGCGGTAACTGTTTTTCCGTTAAAATTGTCTTTGTTTTTTGTAAAATACGTTTCTACCTCTTCCTCTGATATTGTCTTTTCCATGTATTCGTCAATTGAAAAAGAGATATCCAAAGCGACCCTCAGTTCTGCAAGACTTCCCCCCTGCTCTTCCAATAGCGTTTCAAGGCTTTTATCCTTAGACTGAGGATTCTTCTTTATGTTCTCTTTGAAAACCTCTATCTCGCTCTCAATACGACTTGGATCAGTTTGAATATTTTCCTTTTTGATAAACTGCTTGAGTACCGCCTGTGTAACCAAATCATTAATGATTTTTTCTTCAATGAGATGTAAATTGGATTTACTCATCCTTCTTTTGGCTTTATCAAGTATCTTGTCAAGTTCCAGACGGAGAATTTTTTCACCATTTACTGTTGCTATTACCTCATTAGGATCATTACTGGGGCCGCTATCTGACTTAGTAATATCATCTGCATACGAATTCCTCCCCATCTTTAGCTTGGCAAGGTCTTCCTGTTCCATTTTCAACGCCTGCTGCTCATAGTTCATATCGCCGCCAGCGAGTGCGCCACCGACACCTCCATGTGGGCTTGGCGTATTATCACCACAACCATTTATTAATAAACCTAAAAAACTAAAAGAAATTAGTGTTATAAAAAGCCTTGTTTTCATCACATTCCCCATCGCTGATTTTAAAATTATTTGTAATCCATCAAGTCTAATGCAAAGGTGTTTGATTGTCAAAAGAAAAAGGTTCTCTTGTTATGTATACCATAATTAGTATAATACACGGCTTTAGAACTATATAAATATACTCATTTTCTCTTCTTTGATATGGAGGACTTTAGATGAAGTTATCAGTAATATTCGATGCGGCGGAAAAGGTATCGACAGACGTAATCATAATAAGCCTCTTTGAAAACACAAAAAAAATACCCTCTGAGTTAAACGCCATTAATAAAGCATCCGGAGGGGGCATATCAAGTTTAATACAAAACGGGGATTTTACCGGAAAGCTAAATGAAACGGTAATAGTGCCTACAGATAAAAAAATTGTTCCAAAAAGAGTCTTGTTAGTCGGATTGGGAAAATCTACTGATTTTTCATTGGATAGAGTTCGACAGGCAGCAGGTACCGCTACCGGAGTGATCCGGGAAAAGAGATTTAAAAATCCTTCAATATTATTATACGGAATGGAAATTAAAGGGATTTCCATGGAAGATGTTACCCGTTCAGTTGTAGAGGGTATCCTGCTATCACTCTATAATTTTACTATGTATAAGACACTAAAGAAGGAAGAAAAAACGGCTATCACAAATTATTCCATCGTTGTTCAGAGAAAAGAGATCCTGGGTCGAGTCAAATCTGTAACGAATAGGGCCCAAACTGTAGCAGAGGCCGTTTGTTTCACGCGTGATATTGTGAACATGGCTGGAAGCGACGCGACACCAACGTTCCTTGCAAATAAAGCAAAAGAGATTGCAAAGAAACCGGGAGTTAAATGCAAAATATTATCCAGCCATGAAATGAAGAAATTGGGCATGAACGGCATATTGAATGTATCGAGAGGAAGTTCTCAACCGCCTAAATTTATCATTCTTGAATACAATAGTAAGAAGAAATCTAATGATACAATCGTGCTTATTGGTAAAGGAGTGACCTTTGACTCCGGCGGAATATCACTAAAACCCGGAGCTAATATGGATCTGATGAAAGCGGATATGTCCGGCGCTGGCGCTGTCCTGGGTGCCTTTAAGGCTTTTTCAAGCCTTAAACCGTCCGCACACCTTGTTGGCCTGGTACCATGCACAGAAAATATGCCAGGTGGCAGTGCCCTGAAACCAGGCGATATTATCAAGTGCATGTCAGGAAAGACAGTGGAGGTATTAAACACCGATGCGGAAGGCCGCCTGCTACTGGCCGATGCTCTCAGTTACGCAAAAAAATATAAACCTGATGCCGTAATAGACATTGCCACATTAACAGGTGCGTGTGTTGCCGCACTTGGAACTTTTGCGTCAGGTATGCTTGGCAATAATGACGAGCTTAAAAACCGGGTAAAACAAGCCGGTGAAGAGTGCCATGAAAGGGTATGGGAGTTGCCACTTTGGGATGAGTATCAAGCCCTGATAAAGAGCACTATCGCTGATATCAAGAACACCGGTGGCAAATATGCAGGTACGATTACGGCGGCTTGCTTTCTGAAGGAATTTGTCGGAGAGTTCCCATGGGTTCATCTCGACATTGCGGGAACTTTCCTTGCAGAAAAAAACACTCCATACATAAGAAAAGGCGCTTCCGGAGTTGGCGTACGATTACTAACACATTTGATTCAAGACTGGAAGAAGATGCCTGATGCGAGTAAAAGGAGTAGCTGAATTCTTATAGCAGAATACATATTAGCAAATGGTTTCAACAAAAAAATTTATGATATTTCTAAAGGGATAGAGTTTATACCTTCTGTGTTGTCTTTTTTTGAGGTAATTTATTTTTTCAAAACCAAGAATTTCACACATTTCATCTTATCTTCATATTTACCCCTTTTTCTCTCCCTGGACTGTATCCATATTATTCTTTTCAATCCATTTAAAAATCTCAGAGATGAATGAGTCAAAGTCCTTAAGATGGTTTTTCAATATACCATAAACAATTTCTGGATTTATTTCTGCATAATCATGAACAATCCGATTACGAAAACTTGACATTAGCAACAAATCCTCCAGTAATGAATCGGAAATCACTTTTTTTTCATTGAGGCGTACAAAGACTTCCCTGTTAGTCCTCGCCTCAGGCCATCCCTCATCAGAAATAATATGATTACCCGCATCAAAGCACACTTCGATAGCCATTTGTAATGTTCGTTCTATAAAGCGCTTAAGCTTAAGTTCCTTTGAAAAGTCGTCCCACGTTGTTTGCTGCTCCGCCTTCAATTCGCCCAAATACTGGTTTAGCAAGCTAAAGAGACGAGTAATTATCTCTTGATTAACCATGGAGAGTATACCTTTTCTCTAGAGCTTTTATATAGTGCTTGTGTAGCCATAAATAGTCTTCAAACTCTTTTCTAGCTTTTAAAAATATCCTTTTCAGCTTCTCCTTACTGCGTACATATATGGGTTTACCCTTTGTCCTGATTTCAGTCTGAAACAGGGGATCCATTTTGTCAAAAAGAACTACGTCTACTTTAGTTCCTACAATACCTTCCAATTTACTGGCAACAACTAATGGGAATTCGTAATTCCGAATAAAATCAAAATCGTCATCTACAATAAGTGCAATATCAAAATCAGTATCCGGACGTTCTTTGCCAGTAACTCTTGACCCGAACAGATAGACCGCTATCAGTTGAGTATATTGAGAGAAATCGTAATTATACAAATTATTTTTCTTTTCCATTCCATTTTTTTCTAATCGTGTCGGTATCACCGTAAGCAGGTAAATTTAACTGTAAGTATCTCTCTTTGTCAAGAATTATCTACTCTAGCAACGTGACATATTGCAGAGGCAAGGATAGGTGCAAAATGAATTTGACAGAACTCTTATTGTACCGTATACTTTTTTCAAGAACATACGGAAAGATATATTTTGAGTAGAAAATGCAAAAAAAATCAACATTAAGAATTGATGAGAATCTAATTGAAAAGACTAAACGCTTCCCAGAGAAAAAACATCTTTGAAAACCCTTTTTGACACAAATGTAAAGGATTTCAAACGAGCAATCCTGCCTGTATATACTCCCAACAAATTATCGAAAATACTTTAATCCATTGAAAGACTACGTTTCGAACAACTACATATCAATAAAAGGTGCAAGGCAGCACAATCTGAAAAGCTTAAATATAAACATACCCAGAGATCAGCTTGTGGTTATAACCGGTGTGAGTGGTTCCGGAAAGTCCTCTCTGGCCTTTGATACAATTTACGCAGAAGGGCAACGTCGTTACATAGAAAGCCTCTCCTCATATGCAAGGCAATTCCTGGATCAGATGCAGAAACCTGATGTTGATATCATAGAAGGTATACCACCAACTATCGCAATCGAACAGCGGACAAGCCATACAGGCCCACGTTCTACAGTCGCCACAACAACAGATATATACGACTACCTGCGCCTTCTCTTTGCAAAAGTTGGTACTCCATATTGTCATAATTGCGGAACATTAATCACAAGACAAACCATAGAACAGATTATGCACAGAGTATCCCAGATACCCAAAGGCACAAGGATCCTGGTTCTTTCACCAATTATAAAGGGCAAAAAAGGTGAACATAAAGAGGTTCTTCAGAAAATCAGACGTAAGGGTTTCGTACGTGCCAGAGTAGATGGAAAGATCATTGATGCAACCGCCGAAGCCAAATTAAGCAGGTATAAATTGCATGATATAGATATCGTCGTAGACAGACTTATTGTCAAGGACGATATTCAAAAAAGACTTCGCGATTCAATACATACGAGTCTGGAGCTGGGAGAAGGCGTGGTGATCATTTCCAGGGAAAACAAGGGGAAGTGGTCAGATATGGTCTTCAGTGAACGGTACTCCTGTCCGGATTGTGGAACAGGCTATGAGGAGCTTGCTCCCAGAATGTTTTCTTTCAATAGCCCGTACGGCTCGTGTAAAGAGTGTGAAGGGCTGGGCATAACACTGGCGTTTGATCCGGAGTTAATAATTCCGGATGAAGAATTAAGTCTAAGCGAAGGAGCTATCCATGCCTGGTCAAACTGGAGTCCAATTACACAGGAACATTACAATAGTTTGATAAATGAGTTTTCAGAGGAGTTTGGCATTGACGCCGAGACCAAATTCAAGAATATCGGCAAAAAAATTAGAAATATTTTATTACATGGAAGAACTCCCAATGCGAAGGATCTTAAGAATGGCGGATGCGTCGAAGGTATCATTCCGGCGTTATGGCAAGTATATAACAAAACAAACAGTCCGGATGTTATAAAACGACTCGAAAGATATATGGATTACGTTACATGCACAGAGTGTAATGGCGCAAGGTTAAGGCCTGAAGCACTGTCCGTAAAAGTTAATGATAAAACAATAAACGAAATCACCTCAATGACAGTAGAAAAAATCTTTGATTTCTTTAAGTCTCTTAAATTTAAAGGGGAGAAGGAGATCATAGCAAAAGGGATTTTAAAAGAGATTATAACAAGATCAGGTTTTATGCTTGATATAGGACTATATTATTTAACGCTGGACAGAAGAAGCGATACCCTTTCTGGTGGAGAAGTGCAGAGGATCCAATTGGCCACTCAGGTTGGGACAGGCCTGATTGGCGCATGCTATGTATTGGATGAACCAACTATTGGGTTACACCAGAGAGATAATAAAAAACTAATCGACACATTAAAGAAGCTCAAGGATTCGGGGAATACCGTAATAGTAGTTGAACATGATGAAGAAACCATACGTAATGCCGATTATGTAATTGATCTGGGACCAGGTGCCGGTAAACATGGAGGAGAGATAGTCGCAAGTGGCCCTCTTCCTGAGATAATCTCCAGTAAAGAATCTTTAACCTCTCAATACCTTAACCATGAATTCAAGATTGAAATCTCTGGGGCCAGAAAAAAAGCAGACATGAAAAACTCTATCCTGATAAAAGGTGCCAGCGAAAATAACCTTAAATCAATTGACGTCAGGATCCCACTAAAAGTCCTCTGCTGTATAACTGGTGTTTCCGGTTCCGGCAAGAGCACTCTGATAGATCAAATATTATACAGGGCTTTAATGAAGGCAATTTATGGCAGTCGTCTCAAGCCTGGTAAACATAGCAGGATTACCGGAATAGAAAAAATTGATAAGGTGATAGAAATAGACCAGTCACCGATTGGACGTACACCACGGTCAAACCCTGCAACATACACAGACCTCTTCAGCCATATAAGAAATGTTTTTGCCCAGACAAAGGAATCAAAGATAAAAGGATACAAGTCCGGCCGCTACAGTTTTAACGTCAAAGAAGGCAGATGTGAATTATGTGAAGGCCAGGGGACAAAAAAGATTGCCATGAACTTCCTGCCGGATATGTTTGTTCTCTGTGAGCAATGCGGGGGCAAAAGATATAATCCGGAGACCCTGGAAATAAGATATAAGGGTAAAACCATTTCAGATACGCTGGAGATGACAGTAGAAGAAGCATATGATTTTTTCAAGAATATCCCCCGTATTGAACGCATATTGAGAACACTTCGAAACGTGGGACTGGGGTACATAACGCTCGGGCAATCAAGCACGACCATTTCCGGTGGAGAAGCGCAAAGAGTAAAATTATCAACTGAACTTGCAAAACTGAGCACCGGTAAAACTCTCTATATACTTGATGAACCGACAACGGGACTTCACTTCGCTGACATACAAAAACTCCTAAAGATACTTCACAGGCTTACTGACCTGGGAAATACCGTAATCGTTATTGAACACAACCTTGATGTTATCAAAACGGCAGACTACATCATCGACATGGGACCTGAAGGAGGTGAAAGAGGAGGAGAGGTAATTGCCGCTGGCCCCCCGGAGAAAATTGCCAGTACCAGGGGATCTTATACAGGGAAGTATTTAAAATCAATGATTTGAAAAATAGTATCGTCAATTGAAATCTGGTTGTTTGAAGAGTTCTCTTTTTTATTTATCACTACAGCAACTTTTTACCATTCTCATATCGATTAATAAAATATTTTTATTTGACAGAATAAACACCATATGTATTAATACGCAAAGGGGAAAACGATATGCCAATTACCAGAGAACTTGACAATCTTAAGAAACTCGAATCAGTCGGCTTTAGTCACAATCAGGCAGAGACACTGGCTGACGTTATTGAAAAGTCTCATGTCGATAGCCAGGAAAGCCTGAAAGAGTTTATACACAACGAAAATACAAAGCTGGAAAACAAATTAAGCAAGGAAATAAGCAGCCTTCGTGTCGAAATCAGCAAGGAGCTTAAGGATCTGCTTATCAAAATATTCGGCATCATAGTAGGTACAACCGGTGTTGCCGTTACCATCCTGAAACTGTTTCCATAAATAAAATTTTGCGCCCTGCTTATATTTATGTAATACCATCCGACGGAAAAATATCTTCACTAAGCCTCATTAACCTTACAAATTATATTTGGCTGACTAACGCTCTCACCCTCTTACCTTACAAAAACAATTTCTAGTAAATCATTTTGTTGTTTTCCTGCATTCCCTACTGAGTCGAACCTGAAAGCGGGTCAAGCCCTTTTTATGGAGAAAAATTGTGACTAATTTTTTGTACTAATATCAACATTAAAACAACAATAAATTACAATAGTTGCCACGTCACCTTTTTTTAATCTTTTCTCAAAAATATCTTTTGTCAGAACAATTTCATTAATAAAAAGTTTCATAATTTGACTTAGTATTTAAGCAACTTCCAAGGAACGAACGTTGAATATTTCATTTTCGGTTAGCGGTTCAATTGTTGATTCAGGTAGAGTTATAACGGCTATTGTGTTTCCAAGCACATCGAATACCTCTAATGAATAACCATCTTCACCATTCGCAACGGGATGATGATCAACAATAGTTGCAACGTCTCCTTTTCTTAACTTTGTATCAGGAATGTCTTTTGTTAGAACGATTTCCTCAAATAACTTATATACCATCTTATGACTCCTTTTTATCCGGATACATTGTAATAAATTTGCTTATGTCTGTTGCGGTTTCTATCATCCAAATTGTACAAACAGAAAGACTTATTCCATCAGGACCAACAAGTTTTCCTTTTATTTCATAAAGTTGACCATATTCTGTTTTTTCTATAGGAACTACATCAAGAGATAAAATCTGCTTTCTTAAATCGTATTCCAGGACTTTCCAATTTTCAACAGTATATCCTAATTTAGCAAGCCACCGAGATTTATCATTACGCTTTTTAAATACTAATAGATAATCAGTTAACTTTTCTGGTGAAATTAATGTGTTTTCGGATAATCTCATATCTGGAAAACATCAACAAAAACAAGTTTTATTATCAACTTGAAATTCATACAATTTTGTAGAGAAATAAAACAAACATTAAGAGTCCAATCAGTCTACTGCTTTCAAGTTTGATTACGTTAGGTACGACCAAAAACAACCAGGATTTCTAATCCAACCCATAAACTTAAATATTGCTTACTACACATTGACTTTGGCAGTTCTTCCTTATCATTGTCTAAATACGTCAGATTCCACTGCCTATTTAGAAATATAATCATTTGCGTTACTACATTCAACTAAATTATTAATATGAAAATGATTGTCGTTAGAAATGGAAAATAGTTGACGTCAGTCAAATATGAAAACAAAGAAAGAAGCAATCAGAAATGAACTCCAGAAAGAAGAGCTCGATTTGGAAAGAATTTACACAATCTATAATGAGCTGAAAAGTTTAATCTTAAAAAAGATCGATCACAGACTGAAGGGCATACCGGAAGCAAGAAAGATATTAACAACCGAACAATTCAGGAAGTTTTGTGAATTAAGGAAGGAGATATATCCAATGTATGGCAAGAGAAAAGAGTTCTATTGAATCCGCAGAATCTCTAAAATAACATCAGGAATTAGACAGTACTTTAGTTCATTTTTGGAATGATGAAATAAGGAGATACCATGCTTTCTCCTTTTATCATGAAAATGCAAAGAAATAAGTATGGTGTCCCCCCGATTTCGGGTATTTTAATCTGTTGGATCGAATTGAAAACTAAAGTCCATACGGCCATGTAGAACTCGTACGATATATATTGTATCGTTTGCTACACGGTAAATCATGACATGTTCGCCTACGTTCCAGGTTTGATAATCTTTTGGTATATCGTTACGAACATGGCCAGAAAAAGGATTAGCCAATATCTGAAGCATCGCTTTGTCTAAAAGACCCTCATAGTTTTTCCACTGGTTTTCACCATGAACGCTATAAGTGTAATTCTGGATATTAATAAGATCATCAAACGCTTCTTCCGATAGCTCTAAAGCGTATTTATGGTCTGACTTCATATTTTACAGGCTTTCCAGCAAGCGCGGCTTGTTTTCCTTTTTCAGATATTTCCGACATAAGGTTTTGTGAGTAAGGAATTGTCCGACCGGCCTGTATAGCATCTTCACCCTTTGCAATTGCAGTATAGACTGAAGCAACGCGGCGTTTTTCTTGTTCTTCCATTTGTTTGCGGATTGCATCACGCGCAGCCTCGGAAATAGAGCTGAAAAGCCCAGCTTGTACCTGGCTTTCGAGAAAAGCCGTATAAGGATCATCAATATCGATTCGTGCCATAGTCTAAACTCATTTATTTGTAGCATACCAAATACTGCACTATAAGTACAGCTAAAATGCACTATCTGTCCTATTGTACTTCAGACCCCTTTTCTCTCAGAGACAGAGGAAGTTTCTTGTTGTTGAGGTAAATCATTTTATAAAATAACAGTTATAGTGTCCCCCCCCGATTTTAGTCCGTTATTAGGAGCCAGTAGTAAAGGAAATAGATCGGGAGCTTATCAACTCACTATTCATTCCTCCAACTATTCTTATAACTCCGGGATAAGGGTCATTGTCAATAATATTAGAACCGGCCAAATATAGTTCATAGTTTGTGTTAGGTCGCAGAAA
>JAIQZR010000063.1 GCA_021777035.1 Candidatus Scalindua sp.
AAACCTTGAGACTTCCTTACAATTAAATTCATACGGCTATCAGTTGTCGTAGGTGCAATAAAACAAGCAACCTTAAAATCTTCCCCTTTTGCCGTTTCAATTACCTCTTCCGCTTCCTCTATTGGGAGATCCGGTATTGTAGCACCGTCAAGACCAGAATTTACAGCATTTTTAATAAATTCTTTACACCCATACTTAAAAAGAATACTCTGGGATATCATAGATACAATAGGTATATCGGATTTCTTCCGGACATCCCTCACGAGTTCTAATATATCGTAAAGCTTAATCCCGGACAAAAGGGCTCTATAATAAGATGCTTGTATCACAGGACCATCTGCAATAGGATCAGAAAACGGAACACCCAGTTCTATCATATCAGCCCCTCTTCTGTCAAATTCCAATATCAATTCCCTTGTTGCATCCAGGCTCGGGTCCCCCGCAGTTATAAACGGAATAAATGCAGGCTCTCCTTTCTCTTTCAATTCCTTAAATTTGGCATCAATTCTATTCACTTAAATCATGCTCCTTTTATAATTATGGCTTGACCAAAATATCATGATCATACCTTTAGTTACAGATCTATTCCCAGCTTTGCGGCAACCTCAAAAGAGTCCTTATCTCCACTACCAGATAGATTTATTACAATAACCTTATCTTTATCAATTGTAGGCGCGAATTTCATTGTATACGCTATTGCATGGGACGCTTCGAGCGCAGGAATAATACCTTCCAGTCGTGTGCACATACTGAAAGCTTCTATCGCTTCATCATCAGTAACTGAAACATAATCAGCTCTGTGTATGTCTTTTAAGTAGCTGTGTTCCGGCCCAACCCCTGGATAATCCAGTCCAGCTGAGATTGAGTGAACGTTAGATGTCTGCCCATCATCATCCTGCAGTACATAACTTAAGCTGCCATGAAGAATCCCCTTTTCACCTTTAAAAAGGGAAGCTGCATGTTGTCCAACATTAAAACCAACTCCGCCAGCCTCCACACCAATTAACTTCACATCAGTGTCCTCAATAAAGGGGTAGAAAATACCAATAGCATTACTTCCACCACCAACACAGGCGATGATATAATCCGGTAATCTACCCTCTGCCTTCAATATCTGTTCTCTTACTTCCTGCCCAATTATTATTTGAAAATCTCTAACCATCATTGGATAAGGGTGTGGTCCTACTACAGAACCTATTATATAATGTGTACTCAACACAGAAGACATCCAATCCCTAAGCGCTTCATTAGTTGCATCTTTCAACGTTCTAGACCCTGTCGTAACCGGAATAACTTTTGCTCCCAGTAACTTCATTCTAAAAACATTTAATGACTGTCGCCGTATGTCTTCCTCACCCATGTAAACATCACACTCAAGACCAAACATGGCAGCTGCTGTAGCAGTGGCTACACCATGCTGGCCTGCACCTGTTTCTGCAATAATACGTTTCTTTCCCATTCTAATAGCCAGTAACACCTGTCCAATAGTATTATTAATCTTATGAGCACCAGTATGATTTAAATCTTCCCTCTTAAGGTATATTTTTGGACCGTTTAATTTCTCCGTTAATCTCCTTGCAAAATAGAGAGGAGACGGCCTGCCTACATATTCATTTAGATAATATTTCAGTTCTTCATTAAATTTCGGTTCTTCTTTCGCTTTAATATATTCTTTTTCTAGCTGTTCCAGTGCCGGAATTAATGTTTCCGGAACAAAACTTCCACCATATTTCCCAAAGTGTCCACTCTTATCCGGTATATTTTGTCCATAATGTACTTCACTGAGATTTATATTATTGCCTGTCATTGTTTTCATAATTTATCCTCCCTGGTACAAAAAAAGGGTAGCACAGTTTAGAAATCTCCGTGCTACCCTTCTAAAAACTACAAAAGTTTCCTAATGAAGATTAGTGTTCTTCACCAAAACAAGGATGATCACCGTGGTCGCATGCATCTTCGACAATATCACCTTCTGTCCTCTTATAACCAGTAAGTAGATCAGTATATTCACCATGCTTCCAGAAATCGTAAGCCACGTGCTCTATACCAACCTCTTTTTCAAGAGTAGAAATTCTTCTTAACTTAGAAGCTTCATCCTTGATCTGGATAAGATGCCTGTCCATTGGGAACGCACCTGCATTGTAAGAAACGTCATCAATTGCGAAATGCGCTGCTGATTTGTATACAGCAGTTACCTGGTAAACAATCATCTCAACAGCAAGTCTTTCAATGTTTGATACATTGTAGAATCTTGGAGCACCACCTGGTAACAGATTCATCGTGTGACCACCTGTGTAGTCAGGTGCTAGGTCAGCCGGCATTGGATCAAACAAGCCTTCAAGATATAACCCAACTATAATACCAACTGCTTCACGCCATTTAGTGAAACTGACGTTAATCTGCTCATCCATAGCATACAATTGCTCTGCCGCAAATCTAGGTGAGTGACAACCCTGACATTTTTTTATCCATGCATCCCTCTTTGCTTTATGCTGAGGCGCACCTCTGTCGAGCAAAAACATACCCATATGTGCATAATCAGTTGCCATATGCTGTACATTGTGATTACCATTTTCACCTATATGGCAGTACGCACATGTAGGTGTACGATAATTCTTAGGAGTCATCTTCTTATCCCAATCCCAAGTATCACCTTCCATCATATAAATCTTACCATGAAAAGAGTTGTACCAGAACTCATATTCAGCATGGTCTACACCCATGTGACATACACCACATGTATCTGGCTT
>JAIQZR010000064.1 GCA_021777035.1 Candidatus Scalindua sp.
TAAAACTTTTATCAAAGTTAGTGAAGGTACGGCAATACCAACCAAAATCAGCAATGTTCCAACAGCGTAGTTAAATTTTGAATTCGTCATTTAAGTATTTTCAGTTTTTTACAGCAGTGTCCGGTTAGGTTTTTGCGTGTATCACGTAGGGCAATACTTCACCCCCGTACCGAACTGGCACGTTCGGGCGGGTAGGTTTGCTTTCGTACATTAAGCGCAAGGCTAAAGCCTCGCCCTACGTATCTTCAGACAGATCGGGCATAAAAAACCGTACTCGCAAAAACCTAACCGGACACTGCTGAGTTTTTTAAACATTTCATGCCAACTTTAAATGAAAGTTTCTTAGTGAACGAAGGAACTTTCGATACTTGATATAATTGAAAAAACGTGATGTACCTATCCGGGCGAAAAGATTATTTCTTGAAAAATAGTACATGTCTATTCTCGGTAAAGAATATATATCGCTATCAAGATTAGCAACTTTCAGTTCGGTTGTAACGGTACACTGAAACTCATTACTCAATATTTTACTAAACTTATTGGTTTTTCCACCGTAAGGATAAGCGAAACATACAATATTCTTCTTAAGATGTGCTTCAATTTCCTTTTTTGAGTCTACTATTTCGTCTTCCGCTTGTTCTAATGTAAGTTCCGGAAGATTTGGGTGGTTTACCGTATGAGCACCAAAATCTATACCGTTGTTGGCCATTTCCTTAATTTCATCCCATTGTAGGAGATCAAGTTCCGGAATTTCCGGAAGCTGTCCCGGCCACCGATTGTTTCTACCACAGTAGCCTGTTACAAGAAAAATGATGGCGTTAAAACCATATTCCTTAAGCACAGGGTAAGCGATATCATAATTATTTTTAAACCCATCATCAAATGTAATAGCTACTGATCTGGGAGGGAATGATCTGTTTTCACGAATACAGGAGACGACTTTCTCTAATGAGATAACATTACATGAAGAATCATTCAAATATTGCATCTGGCGATGAAATTTTTCAGGAGAAGTTGAAATAACTGAGCCACTATTATCTATGGAATGATAAGTTAAGATTGGTATCCTGTTTTCAACTTCTTTAGTATTCACAATGTATATATGGTGATTGAAGCCTTCCGCTACGATTTTTCCAACATTATTTCCTTGCGAAAGAAGTCAATGATTCTCTTCAGTGTTTCATCTAATGTTACCTTGGGTCGATAACCAACCTGCGCCTGTATCTTGTCAAGAGAAGGAATCCTTCGTCTCATATCATCAAACGCCTGTCCGTATGCTTCTTCATAAGGAATGTATTTGATCTCTGATGAACTTTCTGTCATTTCCTTAACCTTGACAGCAAGATTCTCAATCGATATCTCTTCTGTAGAGCCAATATTATAAACGTTTCCAAATGAAGAGGGATCATTAGCCAATGCAGTCATACCTTCGATTACATCCAGAACATACGTAAAGCATCTTGATTGTTTACCATCTCCGTATACATTCAACGGTTCTCCCATCAATGCGGCTTTAACAAACCTTGGTATGACCATCCCATATTGACCTGTTTGACGTTCTCCTACGGTGTTAAAAAAACGCATTATGAGAACAGGTAAACCAAACTGCCTGTGATAAGCAAGTCCCAGGAATTCGTCTATGGCCTTAGAACAGGCATAACTCCATCTACTATAGGTTGTAGAACCCAGCACACTGTCATCTTCTTCTTTAAATGGAATTTTCTCACTCTTTCCATAAATTTCAGAAGTACTGGCAATAAGCACTTTTTTCTGAAACTTTTTGGCTATATCCAGAACTATCTCAGTACCTTTGATATTTGTCATTATAGTCCTGACAGGTTGTTCAACTATTAGTTGTACACCTACAGCAGCTGCCAAATGGTATATAATGTCACTCTTATCTATTAAGGTGTACATCATCCTTTCATTTATTACAGAATCATTATAAAAGTTAAATTTTTCATTGCTCAAACAGTTTTTGAGATTTGTTATCTTCCCGGTGGACAGGTCATCAATAACATCCACTAGATGCCCTTCTTTCAAAAATCTTTCACAAAGATGGCTTCCGATAAATCCTGCTCCACCAGTAACAAGTATACGCATTTTGAAATTCCCTTTCTAAAGTTTAAGTTTGATGTTCTTGCGATACTGACACATTCACAAATTTTTCTTCAGACGAAAGATTTATTTTTTTCTTTTGTGCTATTTTATAGATCAGGTCAAAATAGATGCTCAGGCAGTTTTCTTCAGTCCAATATTTTCTATACGCCTTATATCCATTTTCTCCCAACTCTTTCCGTTTCTCCGGCTGAGTCCTGAGTATATCCATTGCCTCGATAAGCTCTTCATCATTGCTATAAATAAATCCTCCACCGCTCTCTTCCACTACATCAGTAGGAGCGCTGACATCATTGACAATAACCGGGGTCTTCATGGAAAAAGATTCTATGATGATAATCCCGAACACTTCATAACAGATGGATGGGACAATAACGGCTAAAGCATTATTATACAACTTTCTTAATTCCCGGTGATCTGTCCTTCCCAGAAATCTCACATTATTGTTTCCTTTGGCTAAAGATTTTAAGGCCGCCCCATACTCACCGTCTCCTGCTATTAATAAATCTGCTCCGGAGTAATCTTTAAAGACGGGGATAAGATTTTGAACCCCTTTAATTTTTTCCAGACGTCCTACAAACAGGAAATATGGTTTATGAGTCTCTTGATTATCTTTATCTTCTTCGTTTTCAAAAGAGTCTTCTTCTGCCAGAGGAAGGAAATAAGGTATATGAATGAATGGAAGTTTTAGTCCCAGTTCGTGGTGTTTTCTGATTGTAAATCTGCTTGGAGATATAAAATAGTCAACATTTTTCAATGCGTTTTCCAACATATGTGTATACCTCCACAATTGTGGAGGCCTTTTCCATACTATGGAACATAAAAAGCAACTACGTTTTTTGCAGAGTTCTCTGTTATATTTCCACAAAACATGCATGGGGCAGACCAACCAATGTTCATGTGTGGTATAAAGCGTAATCTCCTTCCTCTTTTTTAACAACTTAGGGCCACCTACAAGTGATATATTATGATAATGAACAATATCATATTTTTTCAGACTCAATATTCTCTCTATTTTTTTCTCTTTTAAAAAAGGATAACCTGTTTGTTGTGTCAGAAGTGGTGAAACAATCCCCAATTTACTTTTTAAGCCGTGAACTGTAATGTTCGGATGATTCGGAAAATCACCAATAGGCCCTTTTGGATTCAGCGCCAGAAAGGCATCTTTACAATGAATAATGTCAACTTTATGTCCCAGCCTGGCGACTGCGTTGGCAAGACGGTATATACCCATCCCATCACCACCGAAATTATAAGGAGGATAAAATGTTGTGATCATGCAAAAATTAAGTGGTCTGTTCATGGTTTCCAAATTCATAAAGCTTTTTTTAATACCGAGCTGGTATCTCTTTAAATGGAATGAAGGTTTAATTATAATCTGAATCTATCATCAAATATGCAAATCAACTGTTTATCCTGTTTTTATAGATCCCTTGCGATTTCTGAAATCTATAATCTTGTTATATAGCCACCCGATCATAGCCCCGATTAATGCACCTGAAACAAACCCGTATATTAGACCTATAATACTTCCAAGAAACGAGACTCTATATCCGATGAAAAACTGGCCCACTAGTTGCAAGTGTGGCCCAACAACGTGCTCTCCACTGGCAGTTACATGTCCACCATTAATAACGATCCAGTTAGTAGCGATAAAGAGTATCAAGCCAATAACCAAGCCAAACTTCAATCCGAAAACCCTTTCGTTCGCACGGTAAACGTTAATACTAAAATCCTCCTTGTCTGCTGGCCTGGCATTTTCACCAAACAATAATCGAACTACAACGCTATTCGGCAAAACTATACTTGTTTTTACAAGTAGTTTGTAGCTTCTGTCGATTGTAGAACCGACAAATGTTCCTATGGCAAATCCATACAAAGCGCCAACAATGCTGCCTGAGTGGGTCACATTATAGCCCGGAAAAAACTGGTTCAGAAACTGCAGAAAGGAATCTGCTTCAGGAGCTTTTACAATAACTGCCCAATTGGTAAGTACAAAAATGGAAATTGCCGATAGCACGCCTAATGACAAACCAAATATTTGTGAATTTACCCGTATCAGACTTCTATAATTCTTAGCTTCCGTAATCTCTTTATCCTCCATCCTCACTACATAAAACGCAATTAAAAGTCTTGCATGAAATTTCTAAATGAAAGTATTTCGATCTTTCTCCTTGCCCGATAAATATAAAAAGCAACGGAAAGGTTTCTCAAAGTCGCAAATACCCAACCAAGCAAAAAACCGCAACCAAAAGAGTAAGCAAATCCAATGAGAGCACCATTGATTGTTACAGTAAATCCTAAAAAGTACGAACTGAGTAACTGAAGATTCGGGCCGACAGTTTCTCCTCCTTTAAGGACTAAAAATAGTGTCACCATAAACAGAAGCAAACCGGAAACAGCTCCTGTTGCTATGGCAAACGCCAGTTTATCCATTCTGGAGAATGTTTGTTGAAAATAATCTTCGAAAATAAAATCAGTTGTTGTTTCTTCAACTGCTTCCTCATGATATTCTTGATCTTCGTTTATTTCCCACAAATTATGTTTCGCCCCCAGAATATTCTCTTTTGCATACATTGCCGTTAGCATTGAGTGATCCATGTTATTATATCTATGCATACCATTACGTCCCACAAGTTGTAGATTCTCAAATTTTCCAGTAAATTCACGTACAGTCTGAAGCATCTCCTCATATTGCGAATCGTAGACCGGGTAAGCCTTAGGCATACGCACAACTGTTCCGCTCTCTACATCACCTTTTTGTACCAAACCTAAAATCTCAAGTTCCTTTTCTCCTAATTCGATTAATTCCGATTCCGACATATTCCAGAAATCATCCCCCTCAAAACAGAAATACTCAAGCCCCAAACAGGTTTTTTCCGGATCCGGAACCATATAGGGACTCCAATTCTTAAAGTTCTGAATCCTACCGAGCTTAACTTCCGGATCATGAATGTATATCCAATTATCAGGAAACACATCACGCTTGTTGACAACCAGAGCAACGGTAATAAAATCTCTATAATTAAGATTACTAGCGGCATGGAGCACACTTTCCGGCACATCAGGTTTAAACGCCTGTATGAGTTCCCTCATAGGCATACTGCTGATAAAGTTTGTTCCATGAAAAAGTTCCTTCTTTCCGTTTATGCTTACTTCTAAGGCCGTTACTCTGTTTTCTTCCCATAAGATTCCATCAACCTCAGCCTGCATGTGGACTTCAGACCCATTTCCCTTTGCTCTCTCTGCAACTGCCTCCCACATCATACCAGGTCCATACTTAGGGTAATCAAAACTGTCTATTAAGGTTTTAATAATTTTGTCTTTTGGCTTATTGCTGTCTGGTTTTATCATCGAATTTTTGATAGCTTTCATAAGAGAAAGCCCCTTAATCCGCTGTGCTGCCCATTCGGCCCTCAGTTCACTACAAGGTATTCCCCACACTTTTTCTGTATACGTTTTAAAAAAAGTCATATATAAATGTTTCCCAAAACGGTTGCTAACCCATTGTTCTAATGTATCTTCCTGCTTTGTTGGAAAAACATGTGAGTAAAAATAACTAGCCAGGATTAGAAAACTGTTATGTAGCCCCAAGCCTAATAAGGCATTAACCGGACGGAGAGGATAAAAGAAGAATTTTTTATTGTAATAAATCCGTGAAAGCCTGTTACGATGCAGGAAATCATCACCAATGACTTCCTGCCACATGTCATTAACTCTCTTAATCTTTGTGAAAAAGCGATGCCCTCCAATATCAAAGCAGTAATCTTTATAGTTGGCCGTCCTTGAAATTCCACCGACTATTTTGTCTTTTTCAAAAAGAACAGTGTCTACATTTGACTTGGAAAGTTCGTATGCAGCAGTCAAGCCTGCCGGCCCACCACCAATAATAATTACTGTTTCTGAATCAGGATTTTCTAAATTTTCATGCATTTTAAGCTCACAGAACGTTATAAAGAGTCAATGGTTTTTATCTCTTATGGGTTATCCAACAGAAAGCAAATGACGTACAGCTATAAAGGTAATAAAGAATATGGAGAGGGATAACTCGAATCATAAAAATTAAACCTCTTTTGTGTACGTAAAAACTATACAATTTTCGATTAAGGATAAAAATAATAGCAAAAAGGATTAATAAAAAAACAAATGCTGTAGATGCTACGGAGACACCATAATATTTCATATTTCCGAAAAATAAGAACGGGATCAGCAGAACCATTAAGACGGCAGACATCGCACTGATTTTGTGTGAAACATGGAGATTAAGGTCATTTGGCATAAAGTCTGCCTCCATAATCAGACGTGACCATGGAATCGCCCTTTGAAAGATATCTGTACGTAACATAGAAAACAATTTCCACTGTTTTAAATGTTTGACGTGTATGTCTCTGTCCAAAAGAATCCGGTACCCTTTTTCGCAGACTCTATAGCCCAACTCAATATCTTCAATACAAGGCTTCCGGTACTTTTCTCCGTCAAAGCCTCCTACTTCATCAAAAACTTTCTTTAGAATCGCCCCACATCCCGCCCAGAATGTAAAAGCCTCTTCATTAGATTGTTGATGCTGGAAATGGTGAAACAGATTTCTATACTGTGATATAAAATTCTTTACAACAGGCTCATCATCATAAGAGCCAAATAGCGCAACAATATCAGGATTTGATCGGAAGTCGGCAACAACCAACTCTATAGTATCCATACGTATAATAATGTCCGAATCAATAAATAAGAGGACATCTCCAAGAGCATATTTCGCCCCCATATTTCTAGCTACAGATGGACCGGATTGTACTGGAAGCTGGTGTATTGTGGCCCCTTTTTCACGAGCTATTGTCACACTTTTATCAGTTGAACAGTCATCTACCACAATAACCTCAATAGAGGTGTATGATGATGAAATTATGGCATCCAGACAGTCCCCAAAATATTCCTCCGCATTATATACAGGAATAATAACTGAAACAAAAGGTTTTTCAAGCCTCGATATATCTTGTTGATTTTCCATCTTATTATTCTAAAGGATAGAGACACTAAAAAAGCTTGCCTTGTACAAGTACTTTCTCTTTTAAAATTGGTTATCTTTCAGCATTAATAGTAACCGATAAACAGAGCTCCGCCGTTTCAGTTACACCGCGTGGTGCAACATCAGGGAAGCATAGATCTTTTTTCTCTGTCTGTTTATAATGCTGTGACACATTATCGATCTACAGATTTCCGCACAAAAAAAAACAAGTCTAAAATGTATATCCTTATACCTCATTAGACAAACTTTATTTAATACATTTAATATAAGTAAAGAGTACTAATTCATCGTATCTATATTTTAATGCGCACCTTTACGAGAAAGGACTGCAGGGATGGTCAAAATTAGTATCTTCAAATCAAGAAAGAACGAGTACTTTCTCTGATACTCAATGTCCAGCCTTACCCAATCTTCAAATGAACTATCAGCTCGGCTATAAACCTGCCATAGACAAGTTATACCGGGCTTGATCTCAAGACGCCGTTGTTGCCACCTGTAATAATTTGGTACCTCATCTACTGTGGGTGGCCGTGGGCCTACCAAACTCATATCACCCTTTAACACGTTATAAAACTGAGGAAACTCGTCAATACTCCATGAACGAATATATTTACCTATCCATGTAATTCTAGGATCATTTTTCATCTTGAATACCGGCCCTTTTCGTTCGTTAAACTGCATTATCTCCTTCTTCTTCGATTCCGCATCAACCACCATAGATCGAAATTTATAGCATGCAAAACTTTTCCCCCCAAGGCCAGACCGGGTCTGTTCGAAAATAATTGGCCCCTTTGAGGTCAGTTTTATTACAATCGCAGTAATCACAAAAATTGGCAAAAAACCTACAAGACAAATCATCGAGCCGACAATGTCCATAAACCGCTTCCACACCGGTATCCTTTTAATGAAATAATCCTCTAGACCAAGCGCCGGTTTATTAACCGTACGATGTTTTTTACTCGTACGTTCCGGAACACCGTTAGAATGCATATTCATACCACTATTTTCAGGTGTTTATGGGTATTGTAACACGATACCAGCACACCCACTAAAGTCGTTATCTGTTTTTGTTCTAAACAAAAATTATATGACAACAATATATCGCATTATGCCTTTACTTCTTAACACGTTGCGATGTCAGGTGATTTAATGGTAAACCACAGAAAAAAGAGCAAGTCTCACTACCATTTATCGATCGAGCTTTCTTTCATTGAATGGTTCAATGTTATACCTATCATTAAAGCGTACCGCCACACCTTTGCCCTCTACCCGTATTATCGTTCCTGCTGCTTTTACTAAAACCGTTTCTCCCTCTATTTTTTTCAATTCATTCAGAGGGAAAACCATATTTATGCAAATATCAGTACCAATCTTTAGATTAAGATCACTCTCGAAGAAAGCCCCATTTTTAGATACGTTTATGGACGTAAGGTCTACTATCTTATTATCTTCATGTTCATGGTTTAGATAAACAGAGGAAGCTATCTCAAGATCGTGCCTTTGTTCATTTCTTCTAATAGATATGCCTCCCACAGCGTCCAGTTTGTCAGAAGGATAAGTATAAACACTGCAATCAGGAGGATGGTGTTTGGTAGAAATTAGATCACAAATGACTCTACTAAAGCGCCACGCTCCATCAGTTTCAGTATTATGCAAGAGTATTCCAATGTTCTGTTTATCAAACCATCCAATTTCGTCGGATGGACGCAACCTTCGTTTTAGCAATAAATCTACAATATTTTCACGTAGAAAGCGATCCTTGTTATCACTCTTCGTATCGAAAAGCACGAGTGAAAAATGCTGGTGGTACCGGTCAGACCGGGAACGCTCCATCTCAATTAACTCACGAAACCTCTCTACGGAAGGAATGGTATCTAATTCCCCTTTTTTCTGAAACTTTGAAAAAGGGTTAAGGCTCTTACAAAAAAGTGTTAATCTGTTTTGTATCTTTGATTCCTTCAATTGAAATTTCATTAACTTTTGGTGTCTTTCAATTGCGTAAACTACGGAACGCGCAAGCATATTACCATCTATATTTTTCTTTAACAGGTAATCTTGCGCACCATTTCTCACCACTTCATGTGCCATTCCATCTTTATCAAAATCCGTCAGTACAATAACCGGTACTTCTGGTACCTGGCTGTGTATCTTCGTGAATGTATTTGTGCCCTGACTGTCAGGCAGATACAGATCCAGCAAAATTGCATCAATGCCTCCCCTGTTAATATGAATCAACCCTTCTGACAGACAATTCTCACACTCAACTACAAACATTTTGTTACTCGCTTCAACCAAATATTCCCGTATAGTTTGAGCGACATCATTATTGCCTTCAATTAATAATATTTTTTTAGCTTCAAATTCCATTCGGTATTCTCCAGGATTTTCAAAGTAACTTGTAGATGAACGGTGGAATATAGTACTTTTTTTTATTTAAAATTACTCCCAGAATATTCCCTCCTCTTTCTTGGATCTTATCTTTAACAGACGAAGCAACCTGCCAACGTGTTTTCTCGGCTTCTACTACCATGACAACACCGTCAACCTTGTGTGATAGTTCAATACCATCGCTGGTCACATTGACCGGTGACGAATCAACAAGAATATAATCAAACTTTTTTTTCAGTATCTTGAAAAATTCTTCAATGCGAGGAGAGTGAAAGATTGTTGCCATAGAATCACGCTTCATCGAAAGCGGGCTTATATATAAACGGGACTTACCTATTTGATACAGTACCTCCTTTATGGATCTTCCATCTCTAATGACCTCATCCCACCCCCCATTAAACTCTATTCCAAAAAAGGAAGCCTGATTGATTTGAAAGTTCGCCTCTAATAGCAATACTGACAAACCAAGTTTAAGAGAGACTACTGTCCCAAATTCCTGGACGATTGTTGAAGACCCTTCTCCTTCGCTAGAAGAAATAAATTGAATAACTTTGCTTTGGAGATCAGGAAGTAAATTATTAATGTTGTGGCAAAGACGCAACATTTCATCTTCCATTTTCAATTTTGAAATCTTTGAATCAGGTTTCTCAGACATAGACCCGAAAGAAAATTCTCCCGGTTCAGCGCGTTCCTTTTTGGCATTTTCTAACGCCTCATATATTTTACTCATGACCCCTTCTCTTCTTTCCGACTTAAAACTTCATATCTCTTCTTATAATCATCAAATACCTTGCCTACGGTGTACATTATTCTGGCCCACTTCGTATCTTTTTTTTATAATCAAAATCCTTCTCTGTTTTTACCAGTTTTATCTGTACATTTTTAGTTAATCCTAAATCTGTCATTTCATGCACAATTGTAGCGGCGGGAATGGTATATTCGGCACCAGAGAAAGAGACAGTATTTTCTTTGATACGGTTTGTTCGATCACTAGCGCAAAGGTTTAAATTATGCAAATTAGACAAATCCACTTCACTATGCACATATGAAAAACCAAATACAATAACTACTATTAGAAAAAAAACCGTTGCATAGGTAACATTCCACCTCAAAAACGAAAACCTTCTCGTTTCGCCCAAATCAGAAATAGCTTCTTTCACTATTTTGGAAGTAACGGGCTTTTGTTTATATCCATATCCCGTAAGAAGTGCATTATCACATATAATATTTAATTTCCGTGGAATACCATCTGCATTTTTAACAATCAATCCAGTCGCTCCTTTTGTAAAAAATACGGTATCATCAGTTGCAACTTTATCTAATCTGTGTTGTATGTAGGCATTGCTGTCCTTACGTGTAAGGGCTAAAATTGAGGTGCGGACGGCAATACGCTGTTTAAGTTGCTTTAGTTTACTCAGATTCAATGTCTCTTCAAATTCCGGTTGTCCAATCAAGACAATCTGGATTAGTTTGTCCGTAGAGGACTCTAAATTAGAAAGCATACGCAGATTTTCGAGGGTCTCAACAGGTATATTTTGTGCCTCATCGATTATGAGCGCCACATTATTGCCATGTCTATATTCCTCTATCAACACCTGTTGTAATTGATTTACCATTCCAAATATATCCTCGGCCTCAGGACGTATACTCATTTCCTGGAAAATAGTCCTAAGAAGATCTTCAAAAGAGACATTGGCATTAAAGATACAGATAGTTTTTAAATGTTTCCGATCGATCCTGTCAAGATATGAGCGGATTATGGTTGTTTTCCCGACTCCCACTTCACCCATAATCACAATAAAACCCTTTTTTTCTTTTATCCCGTATACAATCGTAGCTAACGCTTCCTTATGGCTGGGACTAAGAAAGAGAAATTTCGGGTTTGGAGTTATGTGAAAAGGAACATGACTCATGTGATAAAAGTTTAAATACATGTTTTTTGAATTTGATAAGATCCTGAAAAATAGAATACAAAACAGCAACAGCAAGCAAACCGAATAATCCTCGAAATTTAAATTCCAAAACCACGATGCACATCTACTCGTGCTTAATTAATGGAACCGTAGTAAGAACAGAAACCCCCAGATATTTGTTAACATCTTCATCCGTCTTCAGTGTCTGGTCGAGAAATTCCCGAAAAAAAATAATTCCTATGCCACCACCAACTGCCAGAACCAAACCCAATAAAAGATTACGCTTCTTGTGTCCCTTGGACGGTCTCTCTGGATAAGTAGGCGCTTGGATCATACTCACGTTTGAGACCTTATCAATGTCGAGAGCGGCAAATACATTTGATTGATGAAGGGTCTCACGATACTTACGATACTCTCCATCAGCTATATTAACGTCGCGCTGTAGGCTTAAGTACATTGATCCACTATCTACCAGTACAGCTAATTCCTCTTTTTTTTTCTTTAATTCAATTTCCGTGCTTTGTTTAACTGCCAGGTTAGACTGGAGGTTCGCCTTCTCTCTTTCCAAGTCGAGTTCCAATGTCAGATAATTGTTGTCTATTCCGGTTGTGACCCTGTACATAGACTCCTGCTCCTCAGCAAGTTTTAACTTTACAAGATCAATTTCATTTCTCAAATCTCTCAATATTCTAGAATCTTCTGGGTATCTGTTTCGAAGATTGTATTCTTTCATTTGAAGAGTGGTAAGAACTTGTTTTATATTATTGAAAGCAGGGTCTCTTTCCGCTACCCGGCTTATCTCTACGGTTGAAGAGCGCTCCCCCAGTGTCTTTTCAAGTAACACTATCTTCTCTTGAGAAGAGAAGATCTGACTACGAGCAGTATTGATGGAACTTTCCAGTTTTTCAATTTGAACAAGTATTGCCTGCTTTTGACTTTCCATCGAAACGATTCCTCGTTTACCACAGAACTGTTCAAGCGCCAACTCCTTTTGTTTAAGTGCGTTCAACAGCTTTTCTGATTGCACCATGAAAAATCTGGGTGATGCCTGAGACTGGTGGATCTCTATATGCCTTTCCATATAAATGTCTATTACGTTATTTAAAATAGTTTGGGCCATCAGAGGATTTTGTGATGAATATGCCAGGAAGATGGTATTACTGTCTTCATCAGCCTTAACGGATAGATGTTCCCTTACCATCTTCACCGCATCTTCAGTATCTTCGTTATTACCATAGGATTTGTTTTTTTTCGCGAGACCGGTGTTCGCCTGTTCAGATTGCTGGATTGACGTTCCTCCACTGTCGTATTTTTTTGTATCTGCAGACCCAGTCACTTTATCGGTTTCCTCAACGAAAATATTTCCCAAATCAAGATTACTAACCACCCTTTCTGCGATATACCTACTCTCGATTATTGCCACTTCAGAGAGCAGTCCACTTCCCCTGTTTTGGTTTATGCCAATTGCAGATCCCATCACAGTAGGATCAAGTGAGGCATTTTCTCTGCCCACTTTAATGAGTATTTTAGCTGTAGATTCATACATCGTTACAGCTCTATACGCAGAGATTATAACCAAAATGACAACCACAACAAAAAATACTACTCCTTCCCACTTACGACAAAATACGACGTTAAGGATATCTCGTATTGAACTAATACGATCAACTTTTAAATTTATGTTTGAATGCCCTGGGCCATCTTGTTTCAGCATTGTTAGTTTGTCAGACCTCTAGGAGTCAGACCAATTGTATTTGACGATGAAATCCCAACGCTGGTTCGTGTCGCCCGCAACATTCCGGGGATTGTCTGCGTAAGGTGTTGGTCTACCCATATATTTATTTTGTTAATTCTAGTAGGAGGTACATATACAATATCGTCTGGAGATAGATAATATTGAAAACTGCTAGGTTCGTTAAAGGCTTTTTCCATATCGAGCGATGCGACAACGCGTTTATCTCCCACGTGTTGAATCAACAAGATGTTTGAAAGCTCTGCAGTTTCGTTATCGAAGCCACCAACTGCCATAATCGCCGCTAAGACATTCATTCTACCAGCAAGAGCGACGGTACCTGGCCGTAAAACTTCACCACCCACATAGACATTCTGACTACCTTGGGAATGAACGATTACAGTGATATCGGGATCAATAATCTCTCCCTCGTAAAGTTTTGTTAAATGGTTGTCCAGCTGTTCAGCGGTCAGACCCATAACCCGGACAGTATTTATGAGCATTAGTGATATGTTACCATCAAATCTGACCTTCTGCCGTATGTCCAATTCAGGCCAATATTGAAATTTCACTTCAATATCGTCTCCGGGGCCAAGTAACACCATGGGAGGTTCTAATGATGATGTTGGTTCTGAGGTATTAATTTCCGGAAGGCTTTTACAAGATGCAGTCAACATACAGACAAATATTAGGAATAGAGGAAAATAAGCTATTTTATGAATGATAAATTGTGTCATTAATTTATTCATAATATTATAAGTCCTAATTAACTATTACTTTACGAAAAGGTAATACCATACTTGTTGTTTGGTTCTTCTTACTAATGGAATTGGTTAAAAGACAAAATGAAAGCATCAAACTCTTATGTACTGAATCATTTTATTGATCAGTAAATTTTGTGGCACATGGTGGGTGTCTGTTTCCGAATTGTTATAGTGCTTCGCATTTCAATAAAGAGTGTTCGATAATCGCTTTTTATCTACTCAATCTTTCTCTTGAGATCGACGTAAAACACTTAACGGAGATTGAATTGTATCAACTAACTCTCAAATTGCAAGAACTATTACCTCTCGCCAACAAGCACAAACCACTACCAGAATTACGCTTAGAAGTTCCCGGAGAGGAATTAATTAATGGCAATGTTTTGCTGCCAGGCTGGAGAGTTTTAGTGCTAAACTTGAAATGCCTATAAGCATCAGGAATGCACCAATGTATATTGACGCTTTACCGTTGAAGTACTTTATCGGTTTCTTAATCAATAGAGATATACCTGAAAGTGCAGGCAGGGTGCCTATCCAGAAGGATGTAAGCAATACACCTCCCCAAAGAGGGTTGTTTGTTGCGACCGCTACTAAAATAAAGCCGTATAACCATCCACACGGCAGTAAAGGGCTCAGCATGCCTATTAAAAAGCTTGAAACGGAATGAGAGGTTTTGCTTTCCAGTATCCGCCCAACCCTGTCCTGGTAAAACCGTTTCAGGAACGCAGGTTGTTTAATATGTAATTGTCCTTTTCTCATGATACTGAATCCTATAATGAAGAAACTGAAACTTAGTAAGACAGTGGAGACAAGGGAGATATATTTCATCACAGAATTAATAAATTCTGATCCTAAGAGCCCGGCCAGTGCTCCTACACTGAAATAACCAAGAAGACGTCCAAGGTGGTAGTAGACTAAACCCTTTCTGCTTTGTGCGCCTGCTGTCATCGCCAGGGCTCCGCACATTCCTACACAGTGTATGCTGCCGATAATGCTTGCCGCAATGATTGCAAAAGGCACCATAACTGGCAGCATACCATTTATCTGATTAATTATGTTATTAGACAGGTCCGGCAAGTGTGATTTCCTTTATATATTTCTGCGTTATATTTTTTGATTTTGTCGTAATCTGTAATTGGAATTTGTGGTGGCTTCTCTTTTCTAGCATTGACTTTGGGAATTTTATAAAAATATGATTCTTCTTTGCCTTGCCGGGTGGAATTGTCACCGGAAGTGTTGGCGCTATGATTTCTATCACTGCACCTTCAATCTTTTCTACCCGTATGATATCAACTTCCATTTTCAGTGAACTCTGATTTTTAAGGTTAAGCGTAAAATGGTTTGCTATTAACGTCTTTTCATTCGATGTTTTAAGTATCTGATAAGGATTTTCATGTGCCCTCAATACCGTGATGTCTAGCCCCGATCTGTTAAATATAAACAGAAACAGTCCAATAACTGAGAGTAGGGTTAATCCAAGATAGATATTTGTCTTCATTTTCCAGAAGACTGTTTTCTCACCTTTCAGTCCGTTTTCTGATTCGTATCGAATGAGTCCCCTTGGTTTTTTTGTTATTCGCATTATCTCGTTGCACGCATCAATGCAGGATGTACATGCGATACATTCCATCTGGATACCCTGGCGAATGTCAATTCCTGTGGGGCAGACTGCAACACATTTGAAGCAATTTATACAATCGCCCATCTCTTCAGATTTAGTGTTACTCCCCTTTCGCGGTTCACCTCTCTTTCCATCATAAGCGACTACAAGAGAATCTTCATCCGTTAACACGGATTGAAGTCTTCCGTATGGACATATGATAGTGCAAAACCTCTCTTTAAACCATCCGAAGTTAAGGAGGATAGTGAGTGTCGTCGTGTTTACTATTAAATATGTCGTCAGGCTTTCAGAGGGTGAGCCCAGGGCCATGGACAACAGTTTACCGGAACCGATAAAGTAAGCAAAAAAGGTGTGCGACAAGATTACGCTGACAGTAAGAAACAGAAGCCATTTGATCGCTCCCTTTACTATTTTTTCATTATCAAAAGGTTTTTCATGAAGTTTTTTTCTGGCAATATGATTTCCTTCCACCAGGGTTTCAATCCTTCGGAAGATTCCATCGATAGTGATTGTCTGTGGACAGGCCCAGCCACACCATACCCGTCCCCAAATCGAAGTAGCAAGCAGCAACCCCAGAGAGAAGCTTGCTAATACAAAGAAAAGCAGTGGTGCATCGTGACCCCAGAAGCTCAGGCCAAAAAAGGTAAATCTGCGATCCGGCAAATTGATGAGAATTGCAGGCAGGCCGTTTATTTTAATCCATGGAAGAGCGATGAATACTGCTATTAACACCCATTGAGAAAGATCCCGGTATTTTCTAAAGAACCCATGTGCTGCCATTGGGAATAGATTTATACGAAGGCCGTCTTCCGGCACTTTTTGAGTACTTTCCACCATCTTATTCTTCTACAAGCTCGCCGTCAGGCTCTTTCGCGTTCTCAGCCACGCTCCCCTTTATTGACTTTATATAAGCTGCTATATGCAGGATTTGCCGTTCAGGAATTCTGTCTGCCCATGCAGCCATACCTTTATCAGGAATTCCGGAACTGATAGAAACCACTATATCACTGATCTTTCCCTTACCATGCAGCCAGTAACTGTCTATTAGATTTGGCCCAATCATACCTTCTCCGGAATATCCATGACAAAGGGCGCATTGATCACCAAAAATTTCCCCTCCCTCTGCCAGAGCAGCTGGATCCTGCAAAAGTACTAACAGCTCACTTTCACTGATTTCAGGTTTTTGTGTAGAGGCTTGTGCCGGTGTCTGCGTTTGGGCCTCTTTTAATTTTATCGCATAGTCGTCTAGTATCTCATCCCTGCTGCTGCTTCCGAAGTGATAACCTGTATAGAAAACAGCCAGGAGGACGGTAAAATAGAAAATATATAGTAACCAGACAGGACAGGGATTGTCATATTCAGTAATGCCATCATACTCATAACCCTCTAATATTTTATCATCATACAGTTGTGGTTTATCTTCACTCATGTCCGGTTCTCCTCACGAAGTGGTAGTTGAGATAAGTAGTCATAATGTTTTTTTGAACCTTTTCTGTAAACCCAGAAAATAGCGCCTATAAAGACGCAGAAGAATAGAAAGAATCCAATTACAATTAAATATATCTCATTAAATTGGGATAACGCAAACTGTTTCATATTACTCTCCTCCTTTTTGCCCGAGGGCCTGAAGATATGCAATCAAAGCCGTAATCTTCTTGTCTGATACATCTTCTTTTACACC
>JAIQZR010000065.1 GCA_021777035.1 Candidatus Scalindua sp.
AGAACAATTTTTGGCGCACCCGCACCGAAAGGGCAGGAGATGGAGGACCACTATTTTGGACAGATTAAGGACCGTGTAGCCGATTTTATGAAGGACCTGGACAAAGAATTATGGAAGTTGGGGATTGCTGCTACAACAAAACATAATGAAGTTGCACCATCACAATTTGAAATGGCGCCAATCTTTACAACAGCTAACATTGCGGCGGACCATAATCAACTTGTAATGGAGACATTACAGAAAGTTGCTATCAGGCGTGGTCTGGTTTGTCTTTTACATGAAAAACCCTATGCGCGAGTCAATGGTTCAGGGAAACATACGAACTGGTCATTGAGTACTGATGAAGGCGCGAATTTACTTGAACCGGGGAGCACACCACATGCGAACGCGCAGTTTCTCCTTTTTATCTGCGCGCTTATCAGTGCTGTTGACCGCCATGCAGACATTATACGAAGATCTGCGGCAAATTCAGGTAATGACCATCGTCTCGGTGGACATGAAGCACCTCCGGCAATTATCTCTATTTTTATGGGTGAAGAATTGACAGAAATTCTGGAAGCTATTGCGAATGGGAAGAAGGCAAAGTCAAAAGCGTTTACTACTCTTAAGGTGGGCGTTGATACTTTGCCGGCACTTCCAATGGATAATGCGGATAGAAACCGCACATCGCCTTTTGCGTTTACTGGCAATAAATTTGAGTTTCGCATGGTTCCCTCATCCGGTTCAATCTCAAGGCCGTGTATTGTATTGAATACTATTGTTGCGGAAGCACTTGATGAAATGGCAACCAGGCTTGAGAATGCAAAAGATATCCACAAAGAGACAGCAGCTATTATAAAAGATACGATAAAAGAGCATGGGAGAATCATCTTCAATGGCAACAACTATTCGGATGAGTGGGAAAAAGAAGCAGAGAGGCGAGGATTGCCAAATATTGATTCTACCGTGAAAGCGTTGAAAAGCTTTCCTGAAAAGAAATCTGTTGGATTGTTTCAAAAATATAAGGTCCTTTCAAAAGAAGAATTGGGCGCTAGATATGAAATTTATCTCGGGCAATATGCAAAGCAGATTAATATTGAAGCAAATGCGGCACTTGATATGGTGAAGAGTTTATATATTCCGGCAATTATTCATTATACAAAAGAGCTTGCTGAGGGAATCGAAACGCTGGAAGCAATAGGTGCACCTGCGAGTGTCCAGAGAGATCTGCTTTCAAGGATTTCGATCCATTTGGAATCGGCATATCGTAATACTGGGAAGCTGGAATCAGAGAGGGAGAATGCGCTCAAGATTACGGATAGCTTAAAATGTTCTCAGGCTTTTCGTGATAAGGTACTGGTAACGATGTCTGATTTACGTGAAGATATTGATATGTTAGAGACGTTAATTCCACGGAAATTGTGGCCAGTCCCAACATATGCCGATCTTTTGTTTAAGTTATAAGTTCTCTGGTTTTCTTGTTTTTGTAAAAAGTAGTTCGTGTCAATTGCACTGAAAAAAATGATTGATTGAAGTGGACATACTTGCTATATACTGATTCACTAAACACGCACTTAGTTAGATTTATAAATTCTAAGCGGGGGATTAGCTCAGTTGGGAGAGCGTTTGAATGGCATTCAAAAGGTCAGGGGTTCGACTCCCCTATCCTCCACCATATTATGAGACGACTTACGATTATTGGCATCTTGATTTAGACATGGAATTGTGACCATATTTGTGACCGAAAATTATTAAGGGGAGTTGGTAATCAAATTACTGTGTCTCTTTTTAATTGACTAGTATACAAAAAATATACGGCCTTCACACTTGTCATTGAAACATCACCAAACCATCGACAATATTGACAAAAGCCAAACATATTGCTATTAAACGCTATTCGTATATCAAGCGTAATACTGACTTTACAACTGGGTCATGTCAGTGATCAGTGATGGTAGTATAAAGCTAGTATGCTGCAGTAAACCTATGAAGCTTTAGGTAGAATAGATAAAAACTAAAAACAGGAATTTAAAATGTCAAAAAATCTGAACGCAATACAAATATCAGATAAAGTATACTGGGTAGGCGTAATTGACTGGGGAGTTAGAAACATCCACGGCTACACTACTGACAGGGGAACAACATATAACGCATATCTGGTTATGGACAACAAGATAACACTCTTTGACACAGTAAAGAAAGAGTTTAAGGATGAGTTTATGTCAAGGATTTCATCAATAGTTAATCCGGAAAAGATAGACTATATCATCTCGAATCACTCAGAACCGGATCACAGCGAAGTGCTCCCTGAGATCATAAAAGCTGTAAAACCGGAAAAGGTATTTGCATCAACAATGGGCAAAAAGACATTAAACGCCTATTATCATGATCTCAGCATGGAAATAACCGCAGTAAAGGATGGTGAAGAGTTGAGTCTCGGTAGCAAAACAGTGAAATTCATTGAAACAAGGATGCTCCACTGGCCAGACAGCATGTTTAGCTATCTTATAGAAGACAAAGTATTACTTACACAGGATGCATTTGGAATGCACCTCGCTTCATCTGAAAGATTCGGGGAAGAGCTCCCATGGGGAGTCCTGAAAACACATGTAGAGGGATACTATGCAAATATTATCACTCCCTATTCAAGTCATGTAGCAAAACTATTTGAAAAGATAGATAAATCAGGGCTGGAGGTAAATGTAGTCGCACCAGACCATGGGCCTGTCTGGAGAAATATGGACAATTTCAGAAAAGTCCTCTCTCTCTACAAGAAGTGGTCTGCGAGGAAACTTGACGAGAAAGTAGTAATCATATATGACACAATGTGGAAAAGTACAGAAAAAATGGCAAGGCATATTGAAGACGGGGCCAGGTCTTCAGGTGTCACCGTTGAAATGATGCCGCTTTATGCCTTTGAAAGGAGCATGATAGCCTTTGAAATGCTCGATGCATCTGCCGTTATTGTAGGAACGCCCACCCTGAACAACAATATCTTCCCATCGCTGGCTGATGTCCTGACATATATCAAGGGACTTAGGTTTAAAACGCCATACGGAGCGGTGTTTGGCTCTTACGGTTGGAGCGGTGAAGGGAACAAGCTTCTCAGAGAGTATCTGGAAGCCATGGACGTAGAAATAGTTGGTGAGATACAATCAAAATGCGTTCCGGATGATAAAGTAAAAGAAGAATGCTTTGTTCTGGGGCAGGCAGTTGCTAATAAAGTAAAAGAATTTATTAAAAACCAATAGGAGAAATTTCATGAATAAGTACGTATGTGATGTATGCGGATATGTATACGACCCAGCAATAGGTGATCCAGACAATAACGTTAATCCAGGAAC
>JAIQZR010000066.1 GCA_021777035.1 Candidatus Scalindua sp.
TATTTTCGCAGATAACACGTAGGGCAAGGTCATGCCTGAGACAAGCTAATTCCTTCTAATATAAAAATGAATAATAAGGTAAAAATACTCATAATCGATGATGATAAAGGGATTTGTGACGGTTTAAGGGATCACCTCGAATTAGAAGGCTACTTAGTAACAACTGCTTACACCTCAAGAAATGGTATAGAGCATCTGAAAGGGGCCTTTTTTAACATAGTCCTGTTAGACAAGAGGTTGCCGGATTCTGATGGGATGATTGTGTTGGAGAGTATTAAGGAGATTTCTCCTGACACGGAAGTAATCCTGCTCACTGCTTATGCATCAACCGGTAGTATAATAAAGGCGATGGACAAAGACGTCTTTTCATATCTATCAAAACCATTCAAAATATCGGAACTGATAACGACTATTAAAAAAGCCTGTGAAAAGCAGTACATGTTATTCGAAAACCGCAAACTGTTTCAAAAGATAGTAGAGGGAAAGAAGGACTGGGAGAATACATTTGATTCTATCTCAGATTTAATAAGTATTTATGATAAGGATTTTACTTTAACCAAATGTAATAGCGCATTTATAAATAAAATTAATGCTAAATATGAGAATATTATCGGGAAAAAATGTAACGAAATATTTTGTGATCGTAACAATCCATGCCCAACGTGTATATTCGAAAGGTGTAAGGAAACACTAAAATCCGAGATAGAAGATAGAGATTTTATGGGTGGCATTTATACTTTTTCTTGCTTCCCAAGATTAGATGAGGAAGGGGAGTTTATTGGTGTCGTACATGTTGCAAGAGACATTACTGAGCATAAGCAGGCAGAAGAAGTAATTAAGCAAAATGCCAAAATATTACGAAAAGCCCTGAATGGAATTATCAATGCACTTACAATAACAGTAGAAGCCAGAGACCCCTATACTGCAGGCCATCAACAGCGTGTGACTAAACTTGCGCTTCTCATGGCAAAGGAGATGGGGTTTTCAGAGGAGCGAATCGAAGGGCTCAGGATGGCCGGAATCATCCATGATATCGGTAAAATATCCATACCATCGGAAATCTTAAGTAAACCCGGCAAAATATCCGAAACAGAATTCAGTCTAATTAAAATACATCCTCAAGTTGGTTTTGATATATTAAAAGGTATAGAGTTCCCCTGGCCGGTTGCACAGATCGTATGTCAGCATCACGAAAGGGTGAATGGTTCCGGATATCCATCCGGATTATCTGGCGATGAGATACTTCTTGAAGCAAAAATCCTATGTGTAGCTGATGTAGTAGAAGCAATATCTACTCATCGACCATACAGACCCTCTCTAGGCATAGATAAGGCCATTGAGATAATCTCAGAAAGCAGAGGCATTCTTTACGATTCCGAAGTGGTGGATACATGTTTGAAGATCATTAAGGAAGAAGAATTTAAGTTTGAGTAAACGTCAGATTTCAGTAGTGAAGACATGAAAGATGAAAACACTGAAATTTCAAATCATCCTTGTTTCAGCTCTATTATTAAGTCTATTGGCCACGATTGTATGGTTATCAATGAGACAATCATTTGAAACACATAAGCTTTCAGAAGAATATGCTATAAAAAACAGAATTGCCGACCACTTGAATGCTGCAGCAGGTTGGCAGGCCATTGAACGTGGTTACGGCGCCACAATATTGGGAAGTGGTAAAGGTCAATCATTCCCACTCTTCCAAAATTTCCTGGAGATGACAAAGAAAGGTGATTCAGAAGTCTTACAAGCTGAAAAGCACATAAAGAAACTGACAGGTATTAAACACGATAAATCATTTGAAGAACAGATGAGTAAGTGGCAGAAATGTTATGAGGCCCTCTTGTCCGCCCGCCCCAGGATCGCTAAAAACGAAATATCCAAAGAAGAATGGCTTAATATTGCAACACATAATATTAATCGTGAATTTGATCTGCGCAATGCAACCTTTACACCTCGAATAATAGAGGAAAGGGTACTTTATTTGAATAATCTTCTGCGCCCAAATATTGCAAGATTATGCGAATATGCTGGACGAGAACGCGCTCTTATAGGCAATGCCATTGCATCAGGAGGCCCTTTTTCTAATGATACAAAAAAGAGAATCAAAGAATACCGTTCCATAGTGAAACAGTGTCTGGGTCAGGTGCTGCTTTTGAACGATTTACCAGCTACTCCGGATCGGACGAAAAAAGCTATTGATACATTCGAGAAGGAATTCCTGATTCAATTTCAACTTCTACGGCAAGAGGTTTTTGCTACAAGTAAGAAACAAGAAGATGCTATAGCAGATTCATCTGTTCAAATAGTAGAGATAAAAGAGGGGTTACGAATTTTTTTATCCGAAATATCCGCAGATTTATTAAATCTAAGCAAACATAAAAACGTAATAACATTAGCAGATGCCTTGATGACAGAGGAAGATGCTCATTTATCTGAAGATATAAATGATGTGGAATCTCTATTTTACACATATTTACAAGTGAAAACAGACTATGCGCAGATTCGGTTTTTGGATAGTTTCGGACATGAGCGTGTGCGACTTGACGTTGATGGCATTGCCACGAAAACAGTTCACGGCGTCCAATTGCAGGATAAAAGTAGTAGATATTATTTCAAGGAATCCACAAATCTATCTCCTGGGGAAATATACATTTCTCCGATTGACCTTAACGTAGAGCATGGAAGGATTGAAGTTCCCCATAAACCTGTCATCCGCTTTGCAACACCGGTTTTTGTGGGTGGAAAACACGCGGGGATTATCATCCTTAAATTTATGGTAAGTCCTCCGTCATTCTTGCATAATGTTTTAAGTAAAGAAGGAAGAGAAGAACATATTATAGTTGATCAAGATGGGTTTTACATACACCATCCGAATGAGTTGAAAGAATTGGGAATGATAACGTTATTTAACAGGTCACATCATAATATAAAGCAGGATTACCCTGATGCGGCAGAACAGATTCTTTCAGGAGAAGAGGGGAGTGTACTCTTAGCTTCAGGGAAAGAGATTGTTTTTAAACCGTTCTTCCTCAACCCTGATACTAACACCGGTAATCCCTGGATCATTATTAATCAGGTTGACAGAATGGCATATCCGGTAGACGCCCCAACCTGGTTTGATAGAGCAACAGAAGCAATCAATACGGGATTAGCTATCTCAAATGTGGCCGGTGAAGAGGCAAACGCTGCCATGTTAGAGATGGAATCTGCTGCAAAAAGAAGAGTATTGATTAGTTTCAGTATTTTTGCTTCTGCTATTTTGCTTTCCCTTTTTTTTATCTGGTGGTCAAGAAACCGTATTCTAAAACCTATTCAGGAATTGACCAGAACCACACAAAGAATAGCTGATGGTGACTATTTGTCTATGGCCAAAGTTAATTCAGGAAATGAGTTAGGCGTCCTGGCCGTCAACTTTAACAAAATGACCAAGGTGCTTACGCATGAAATTACCGATCACAAGAATACGGCGAAGGCACTAAAAGGGTCTGAAGAGAGTTATCGCAAGCTCATAGATACTGCACAGGACGCAATTATCAGGATTGATGAAAATGGAGTGGTTAATATCTGGAATAAAATGGCAGAAAAGATCTTTGGATATTCAGAACGTGAAATCATGGGGCAACCGATAACAACCATTATTCCTGAAAGATTCAGGAAGCAGCATAATGAAGGAATGCAGCGGGTTTTAAAGACAGGCAGTTTCAGGTATGTAGATCAAACAATGTATGTCTCAGGAATAACGAAAAAAGGGATTGAAGTGTCGGTAGAAATGTCTATGGCGTTTCAGAAAAGTGGAGTGGGACGATACTCTTTTACCGGTATTATCAGGGACATAACGGAAAAGAATAAAAGGGAACATGAAATCAAGATGTTATCATGTGCTGTAGAACAAAACCCTTGTACGGTTCTTATCACGGATACCAAAGGAAATATTGAATATGTTAATCAGAAATTCACGCAATTGACCGGTTACACTTTAGAAGAGGTCATCGGTAAACTCCCAAGTATCTTAAGAACAGATAAAACCCAGCCAGAAGTACACAAACGAATGTGGGATGCTATAACATCGGGTAAAGAGTGGCAGGGAGAATTCTATAATAAGAAAAAGAGTGGTGAACTTTACTGGGAGTCTGCACTTATCTCACCCGTCAGAGATAGTGAAGGTACCATTACCAATTTTGTTGCAGTCAAGGAAGACATTACTGAGCGGAAGATGGCGGAGGATGAGATTCGGAAAAATATTAGTATTATAAAATTGTTACAGGAGATTATTCTCTCTGCTAACGACGCAACAAACCCGGCAGATGCTTTGACGGAGTGTATTAAAAAGATATGCACATTTACCCGTTGGCCGGTAGGCCATGTTTATATGACTGATTCATCTGCAAGACTGAAGCCAGCGAACATCTGGTATATCAGAGAATCGAAGAAATTCAAGGCATTCCGGAGGATCACACAGGAAACTTTTTTAGAGTGTGGAGAAGGGTTACCCGGTAGGGTTTTATTAAGTGGTAAACCACACTGGATTATCGACGTGACTAAAGATGCAAATTTTCCCAGGGCAGGAGTTGCTGTAGAAGTTGGTATTAAGGCAGGTTTTGCATTCCCTGTATTGGAGGGGGAAAAAACTGTGGCTGTTTTAGAATTTTTCTCTGAAGAATCGTTGGCACCTGACAACGCTATAATGGAGGCAATAACTCATCTTGCAGCCCAGCTTGGACGGGTTACTGAGCGTAAGCGGGCAGAAGAACAAACCCAGGCATCGCTCAAAGAGAAAGAGGTGCTGCTAAAGGAAATACACCACCGGGTCAAAAACAACATGCAGATTATCTCCAGCCTGCTCAGGCTTCAGTCCAGATATATCAAGGGTGAAGCAGTTGTAGATATATTTCGTGACAGCCTGAATCGTATACAGTCAATGAGCCAGATCCATGAGCAACTTTACCGATCTGATAACCTTGCCAGGGTAAATATTAATCAATACATTAAGAGTCTTATAAGGAACCTGCAGGAATCTTATGGAAATGAAACCTCGATGGTTACGATAAGTAGCGAAGTTGAGGAAATTGAGATGGGGATTGATACTTGTGTACCCTGCGGGCTGATTATCAACGAGCTGATCGCCAATTCTCTGCAACATGCCTTTCCCCCGGACTTCGTTAATGGCATGCCGGAAGGTGAAAAAGGCGAGATCAAGGTACGTTTTAGCAGGACAAAGACGGATGAAGGGATTGGGGAGGAGAAAGGTTACGAATTAGTAGTAAAGGACAACGGCATTGGCATTCCGGAGGACAAGGATATCAGGAAAACCGATACATTAGGATTAGGATTGGTAGCAGACTTAGCAGAAGGGCAGCTACATGGAAGAATAGAGCTGAAGAGATGCGGCGGCACAGAATTCCGAATCAGGTTTAACGAGATAAAAAGCAAGAGCCACATAATATGAGAATAGATGAAATTGAATTTAGAATTCATAATTCATTATTCGATGTTCGGTGTTCGGTGTTCGGTGTTCGGTGTTCGGTGTTCGTGATTTAGAAGATAGATTAATCATATAGGAATTTCTATTTTAAATATATGCATAAGGAAATTCAAAGTCAGCGGGTAACCTGCCCGAATAGGTACAGGCGGGTAAGAAACCCGCCCTACAAAATATTATATTTTCTTACTCGTAGGTCGGGTTTCTTACCCGCCTTAACTCACACTAAGGCACGGATAAAACAAAAAGAGTTGTAATATTTATGATGAACAGTGAAAAGAATTACTATAAGGAGGCCAGGAAGACAGGAGGAAAGCAACAGAGTAGGTATATGGAGTACATCGTCCGTAACAATGTATTTTAAAAGCAGTGACACGGTCACTGCACTCCAAAAAAGAGATTGCTCTATACGGCGAGCGAATATCACCTACCATGGTATACGAACTACGGTCGCCAACAGGAGTTGGCTCCTACCTGAGGTGCTTGTGTTTGTATTCTCCTGGTTTCCTTATATGAAATGGTCTTTTTTTAAGCAGAAGAGACAATATCACTCGGAGCTTGCTATATTGCAGAAAGTAAATAGTTTTATAATAAATAGGCTATACTCTTTCTTTTGATTTTAAGTAATTGAGTAATTTGGTTTAACTTAAAACTTATGAAAGGAGCATTGCCATGAAAAACATTGAAACAAAAAAAGTTAGAGTAATCAATAAGGAAACACTTATTGTAACCGTAGACATTAGCAAAGTAACTAATTTTGGATATTGTCGATGCCCAAATGGAAAAGATGTTAAGCCTTTCAGTTTTATGAACAATGCCAGGGGGTTCAATACTTTTTGTGATATAATTATGAAGACAAAAAACACTCATGACCTCAAAGATGTTGTATTTGGTTTTGAACCTACTGGGCCTTATGGTGAACCGCTTACTCACTTTATGAAAAAAAATAAGGTAAATATTGTCCAGATCAATCCTATGCATACCAAGAGAGTTAAGGAGCTTGAAGGTAACTCTCCAAACAAGACAGACCAGAAAGACCCCAAGGTCATAGCCGATATCATAGAACTTGGACATGCCCTGACGGTGGCACTGCCAGAAGGTAGTGCTGCAGAACTCAGAAGACTTACGCATGCCAGGGAGAGGGCAATGCAGAGACGAACAGCGATCTTCAATCAACTCCAGGATTTGGTCTATGTTATATTTCCAGAGTTCTCTCACGTATTTAAAGACGTTAAGACCAAGAGTGCAAGATATATTCTGGAGAACTGTCCAACACCTGAAGACATTATAAAGTACAAGCTTAAAAACCTGACTACAATCCTTAGAAAAGTAAGCCGTGGGAAACTTGGAAGAGAACGGGCCAGAGAGCTTTATGCGGCGGCAAAGACATCCGTAGGTACAAGAGAAGGCCGCCAAAGCATACTGTTTGAGATAAAAGAGATATTGTCTATAATTGAAACTGCTGAACATTTTGTTGCAGAGCTTGAGAAAGAGATAAGTCGTCATCTTGGAAAGATACCTTGCAGTAGATTTATTCTCTCTATAAAGGGTATTGGAGAGATAACAGTAGCCGGGCTTATCGGTGAAGTTGGTGACTTCAGGGAGTATGGCACTATTTCCGAAATGTTGAAATTCTCTGGCCTGGATCTTTTTGAGATTAGCTCCGGAAAGCACAAGGGACAAAGGCGTATTTCCAAACGAGGTAGCCCACTTATGAGAAAGCTTCTGTTCTTTGCGGCTATCAATACCGTTCGTAAGGATGGGATTATGCATGAATACTATCAGGGTTGTCTTGCGAGAGGGATGTTGAAGATGAAAGCCTTGATAGCCGTATCTAGAAAACTTCTCGGAGTTATATTCGCGCTTGTACGTGATCATAGTGAATATATAGAAGATTATGCTGAAAAACATAAGCTTAAAAAAGCTGCTTAAATTTAAATATTAACATTAGTGTGTAAGCGGGAATGATTATCATCTGTGCCATTAAGGCGACTTAGTCGACCTTCACGCGGAGCTTAAATAACGTCTCGCTTGCACCTTAGCTCCAATAAAGCACGGTCAGGGCTCTTTAGAGACCCTCTAATTACCAGGGTTGGGCAAGGTGTCACACTTAAGTTTAAGATAATAAATTTAATGTATCAAAAAAACTATGATTGTTGCTAACTCCAGTCGGGCTACGCCCTCCTTCCGTTAGCAACAATCATCAAACAGTAACAGACTAAAATATGTTATAAAAATACTTGACTAGAATAAACCAGGCGCAGAGAACACAGAGGGTAAAAAGCTTTTATCTTTTGATTTGTTTTTGTATTTTCTTTGCGACCTCAGCGCCTCGGCGTTAAAGTGAATTGATGTATAGAAAATTCAAAGTTTGGTAGGAGCCGTCTCCCGACGGCGAGCGAATATTATTCGCCGTGGCATGCGAACCACGGTCACCAACCCACCCCCGCCAGAATCATTGTCGCCCGCCCGTGCCGGTACGGACGGGGGCTGGCGAACGTACTGTTCGGTACGGGCGGGCAGGAGTTGGCTCCTACTTGGATGTTTGTTCCGGAGGCATCAATTAATTCCGGAGAAAGGAAATTTTGATTATGGGAAAAAAGAGAATCATGATAGTTGAAGATGAAATAATTGTTGCCAGAGATATGAGAATGGCACTGGAGGATATTGGCTATGATGTCTGTTCAGTGGTAGATACCGGTGAGAATGCAATTAAGAAAGCAGAAGAGGACAGGCCTGATTTAGTGCTTATGGATATTAAATTAGCAGGTGAGATTGATGGCATAGATGCTGCCGGAGAGATAAATTCACGCTTTGACATACCATCTATTTATGTTACCGCTCATCCGGATGAGGAAATCTTCAATCGGGCAAAAGAGACTGAACCATTCGTGTATTTACACAAACCGGTCGATTATAACCAATTGCATAACAACATCGAGTTGGCTTTATATAAAAATGGGATAGATAAAAAATTAAAAGAAAACAATGCTCAGTTGGAAAGAATCATGAATAGCATTATTAACACTATTGTAAATATAGTAAAGCTTAAGGCCCCTTATATTGGAAACCATCAACAAAATGTAGCTAAGCTTTCCACTGCATTAGCGAAAGATATGTCTCTTTCAGCGGATAGGATTGACGGCATCAGACTGGCTGCAAGAATTCATGATTTGGGCCTGATGAGTATACCATACGAGATTCTCATAAAACCTGTGCGGCTAATCGATGTTGAATACGCTGTATATAAAACCCATCCAAAATCAGGCTATGAATTGCTGAAGGATATTGAATTCTTCTGGCCGGTAGCAGAGATAGTGCTGCAACATCACGAGAATATGGATGGATCCGGGTATCCGTCTGGCTTAAAGGGAGAAGAGATTCTACTTGAGGCAAGAATTCTTAATGTGGCAAATTTTGTTGAAAGAGTAATATACGGACATCCAAATAAACCTTCAGGCAGTGTGGAAGAGGCCCTGGAAGCAATTGATCAAGGAAGAAATATCCTTTATGACTCCGATGTGGTAGATGCCTGTTTGAGGGTTTTTAGGGAGAAAGGGTTTGTGTTTGAATAATAGTTCAGGCTATATGTTGCGGGTTGCGGGTTGCGGGGTGCGGGGTGCGGGTTACATAAATTGGGCTATTTATGGTAGTGTCTAATTATCGTACTGCTTTCTTTCCATTTCAGTTAAAGCGTAAATGGCCTTGAATACCTTCTCTCCGTTACGTGTCATTTTCTTATTGCGCCTTGCCATCATTCGTTTGGCCACATGTAGCTCCCTTGATACGTCATAAGCTCTTGCAACGTTATCAGAGTACCATGAGAAAGAGGGTATGAATTTGGGCGGTATGCTTGTCAGGAGTATATTACAGGCAAATCCTATAATACTTCCGGTTGTAAACCGTGTGTTTATTGCAGTCTTTGTATGATCTCCCATTATCATTCCAAGAAATATTTGACCGGTATCTACTATTTTATCAAACAACTGTACTTTAATTGGTCCATATAAATTTGTGAGATTGCTGTTTACGGTACCTGCTCCCAGGTTAACCCATGAACCTATATAGGAATCTCCAAGGAACCCGTCATGCTGTTTATTGGTATAGTTTTGAATTATTGTATTTGAAATTTCTCCGCCCACCTTGCAGACCTTTCCAATATTTGATCCGGCGTGGATTCTTGAAAGAGCTTTTATTACAACGTTATCGTCAATGAACGCTGGCCCTTCGATTACAGAGTTTGGAGATATTTGAACATCATTACCTATGTAAATTGGACCATTTTCTGCATCAAGAACAGATCCAGGTTTAATTTTTGTATTTTTACCTATAAATATTTGATGATCCATAATAAAGTGGACTCCCTCATATACATTTCCTCGTATGGATTCACTCTTAATGTATGTCGTGAAGTCAGATGTAATCTGTTCTTTGTTGATACTAATCAGATCCCATGGGTATTGTATTAACCCTGCATCAACCTTTTTAACGTTAAATTTCTTTTTTAGTTCGCAAATGAAATCTTTATCTGTTAGTTTCTCCGGAGTTATTGAAAGGCAGTTTTTCCTGAGTAATCTTGCATAAACAATATTATCGTCATTAATTCCGATCTCTTCTCCTCCTGTAGTTGAGATAGGTGTGGACATTAAGAGCCTGCCGTTAATAAATAGACAGCCATTGTTACTACTCTTGATTTCATTCACACTGTAAGGATAGTTTTCGGCTACAAGTCTTTCAAGGTACTTTCTGCAAAAGAGATTTATCTCTGTATCAGGATACTGAAGGACAATCCTCTCAAGAAAGCTGTAAATGCCGCATCGCAATTCATAAACGGGCCTGTTGTAAGCCAATGGCAGGAAATTTTGATATGAGTTATCTTCAAAAACACATATGCTTTTCATATGAGACAGGATACTTAGCTGATTTTAAATTGTCAAGATGAATGAAGCCTATATGATGTTATATTTTCCTTGTAATAAATATTTGGCGTTTTTATAATTACGCAGGTTATTCAAAGAATCACCGTACAAAAAATAGAGGCAATATCTGTGACATCTGTCCGATTTTTCTATTTAACAGGGCATTCAATACTCCACAGTTAACAGTATAAGGGTTTGAAAAAGGGGAAATATGAGTTATAAAGCATGGTTTCAATGTTCTTCAGGTTGTAATGAACGTTATGAACTGAACGAGATAATATACAATTGCAAAAAGTGTGGTGACCTGTTGGAGGTACAGCATGATGTTGGAAAGTTGAAACGTCGCAGTCCCGGATCGTGGATGAGGCTTCTTGACGACCGTTATAGGAGGAATAAATGGCCTTTTGGGAGTTCTGTTTGGGGAAAGAAAGAGATGGTTTGCCCTAATGTGGAAAACCATAATGTGGTATCCCTCTATGAGGGTGGGAGCAATTTATTCTGGGCAGAACGCCTTGGGAATATTATTGGTATAGAAGACCTGTGGATCAAACAGTGTGGCAACGCTCATACCGGTTCGTTTAAAGATCTGGGTATGACTGTGTTGGTCTCTATGGTTAAGCAGATGATCTCAGAAGGGAAGGACATAATGGGGGTTGCATGTGCTTCAACGGGTGATACCTCTGCCGCTTTATCCGCATACTGTGCTGCTGCAGGAATTCCTGCAATTGTGTTTTTACCAAAGAATAAAGTTTCTACTGCCCAGTTAATCCAACCGATTGCCAACGGCGCTTTAACGCTTTCACTTGATACGGATTTTGATGGATGTATGGAAATAGTACAAAAGGTCTGCAAAGAAAATAATATTTATCTTGCTAATTCAATGAACTCCCTCAGGATTGAAGGGCAGAAGACGGTAAGTATTGAATTGGTACAGCAACTTGATTGGGAAGTACCTGATGTAATAATAATTCCGGGTGGTAATTTAGGAAATGTTACTGCTTTGGGCAAAGGATTTCTTCTGATGAAAGATCTGGGTATGATTAACAAGTTCCCTAGAATCGTATGTGTTCAGGCATCGAAGGCAAACCCGTTATACCAATGCTACTTAAAGGGGTTTGAAGAATTTAAGCCGATTCAAGCCCAAATGACACTGGCAAGTGCAATTCAGATAGGAAATCCTGTCAGTATTAACAAGGCAATCAAGATGCTGAAGCTTTTTAATGGTGTGGTAGAGCAGGCGACAGAGGATGAGCTTGCTAACGCTGCTGCTTTAGCTGATAGAACGGGTCTTTTTAATTGTCCACATACGGGTGTCGCTTTAGCGGCGCTATTCAAACTCGTAAAAAGAGGTGAGATTAAAAAGGATGAAAGGGTTGTAATTATTTCAACCGCACATGGTTTGAAGTTTACAGATTTTAAAGTAAAGTATCATGAAAATCAACTACAGGAAGTCGAATCAAAGTATGCAAACGCACCTGTTGAGCTTCCTCCTGAATATGATAAAGTGAAGAGAACTATTCTAGATAAAATATCTGACTTTAGTGAGTTGCTATAGAAATTAAAGTGATCATCTCGGCAACCGTACTAAAAGCGGTTTGGTTTTTTAAAAACCTAAAAATCTATGTTTAGGGATTTCAATGTTTTGGTAGGAGCCGTCTCCTGACGGCGATCGTAAGCGTTCAAATACAATAATTCGGTCGCCAACAGGAGTTGGCTCCTACCGAAACACGGAGAAAACAAAAAGAGTTGTAATTTATGATGAACAGTGAAAAGAATTACTATAAGGAAGCCAGGAATACAGGAGGAAAGCGACAGAATAGGTTAACGTAATATATGTAAAAAAGATAATTATAAAGAGACCGGGAAGAAGGCAACAAAATGAAAAAGTGTATACTTGTAGAGAGCTGAGTCTGTATTCTCCTGGTTTCCTGGTTTCCTTATATGAAATGGTC
>JAIQZR010000067.1 GCA_021777035.1 Candidatus Scalindua sp.
GTTAAATGAGGAAACGTCAACATTAAAGACCTGACCCTATTCCGCCCCAATTTAAAGCCATCAACCAAGACAATTTCTCTTCGTCTTCCGGAGTCTATGCTGGAAGAACTTAAACTTCTGTCAAACAAAAGAGATGTGCCATATCAATCATTGTTAAAAATCTTTTTGTCAGAGAGAATCGAAGAGGAGCTGCATATGACTAAGGCATAACAAGCCGTTGCAATATGAATATGAGTTCACATGCTTCTTTTTGCACTTCGATGGCAGGAAATTCGCAAATTGATTTTACTGAATGATAATAAGGAAAACTAAGAATCTATGCAGTTTCAAAGTATTTTTATGTGCTGATAGATTTGAGGTAATGAAAATGGTAGAAAAAATTATTTTATTTTTGATATAAATTAAAGAAACAACAAGATGGAAGATTATTCAGGTTGGTGGGTCAATTATTAAAGCAGAACAGTATTGGCGTTGTCCCTATTATGCTCTAAGGCGGGATGTGACACTTATTTATTTGTATTTGTATCAAGTGTAATCAGGGGTATAATCTGGGATGTCATAACTTTTTGTGATAGAAGAGAATGGTTGCTTCCAAAATTACTAAGCGTTATTATACTTTATAATAACTTATTAAAGGAGAAAGTTTGAGCAAGTATATTACTTTTCCAAATGCTCCAATTACCGAGGCAATCTTGGATATTCGAGTGGAGCTATCCAATGATATTAACCTTGAGACTTTGGAAAAATTCCACGATCATAAAGATATAAAAGAATGTTTTCCTGTAAAGAAAAGGCGGGAATCGTTTACAGGTGGTGTCGAGCTTTCTCCGGAAGGTAAGATTTCAGCACTTCCAACTTCAGGTGGGCCTGATGGATATCTTTTCCAATCATCTACTGAAAATAAAATTGTTCAGGCAAGAATAGATGGTTATACTTTCAATAAACTAAAACCATATGAAAACTGGAGTACATTTAGGTCTGAAGCTAGTAAGTTATGGAATATATACTTCCAAATAACTAACCCCGTTAAAATTACACGCATCGCTTTACGATATATAAACCGAATAGAAATTCCTATACCTATGAAAAACTTTAATGAATATATTTTAACGATTCCAGAAATTGCACCAAAACTACCGCAAGCATTATCCCAGTTTTTTATGCGACTTGAAATTCCAAATCCTGATATACAGGCAATTGCAATAATTACTCAAACGATGGAAAATCTTACTGAAAACAAAAGGTTGCCACTAATCTTCGACATAGATGTTATTCATGAAACCGTTTCTAAATATAACGAAACAGAAATATGGGATAAATTTGAACAACTACGCATATTTAAAAACGACATTTTTTTTGACAGCCTAACAGAAAAAACAAAGGAGCTATTTAAATGAACTATGCGATAGAAGTACGTCCTCGTAGATTCAATCTGCTTTATGAACTGTTCAAAAATAATGATAATGCCTTATCTAATGAATCGCAAGAAGTACATAAGGAGTCAAAACGCTTTGCCGAGCATTACCTCATGCCAATGTCAAGACGGAATATTGATTGTTTGACAAAATTTTGTGATCTCAAAAATCAATGGGAAGCAGATACGGCAAAACTATCATCCATTACTGATATTGCTATGCACCCTGCATACCAACAAATAATTGGAATGGGACAAGATGCTATTCCTTTGATTCTAGCAGAGATGAAGAGCAGACCAGGTCATTGGTTTTGGGCATTAAAATCCATTACTGGAGAGGATCCTGTCCTGCCCGCGCAAAGAGGCAGGGTAAAGGAGATGACAAAAGCATGGCTTAATTGGGGAATAGAACAAGGTCGTATTTATGCGTGAACAAGAGATAGAAAAATTGTTTCCTGGATTGACAAGTAGTAATTTTTGCATAACCAGTGATCCGACAGTAGAGTATAACTGCATTGCATGGGCGGCTGATGATACTGACGCTTGGTGGTGGCCAGATCCTCAATTTGTAGCTTATTGGCCTTCTAATGTTGCAAGAGTAGAAACAATTGATGCATTCGTAGAGGTATTTAAACTTTTTGGTTACACTATATGTACCAATGATATGCACGAAAAAGATTTCGAGAAAATCACTATATATGTTAATTCTGAAGGAAAACCAACCCACGCTGCAAGGCAACTAGATTCTGGAAATTGGACAAGCAAATTAGGTAAATTAGAGGATATTGAACATAATAGCTTAGATGACATTATCTGTTCTGAATATGGTTCTTCCGCTGTTTTCATGAAAAGGCCTAAATAGAAATTATAGATTTTTTATCAAGCAATATTGTTGTCAACCCTACCCCCAAACAACATCTCACCTGTAATATCCCTGTGTCTCTTGGAAGAGTTCGCATTCGCAAAAAAACCTGATATTCGTACAATAAAAAATACATAAATTTTGATTAAAGCGTTAAATGGGAAATTGTGTCAAGTGGCGAGATGTGACACTCGTTTTCCCCGGGTAAGGGCCGCCCTTACGGGTGACGCTCCCCACTAATCCAGACGTGACCTTTTAGTCATCCGGTTCCCCCTTTGTGTAATATGGTAGGGTAAATCAGGAACTACAATTATTGCAGTGCGTGGCATGATAAAATATTACTGTTGATTAGACGGGTAGTCAAAAAAATAGTGTCTGTCCCTATTTTGATATGGATTCTGCTGCAAAGGCCTTAAAAGCTGATGTAGTTTGTCCTGTAGCGGAGTCGGCTTAATGAACCAGCAGCTTCGTTGTGATTTGTATAAAGCGAAGCGCATCGAGACAAAAAAATTAAAAACTATCAAACAGTTTTCCTGAAAAGACATAAGTTTTGATTAAAGGGTTAAATGAGGAAACGTCAACATTAAAGACCTGACCCTATTCCGCCCCAATTTAAAGCCATCAACCAAGACAATTTCTCTTCGTCTTCCGGAGTCTATGCTGGAAGAACTTAAACTTCTGTCAAACAAAAGAGATGTGCCA
>JAIQZR010000068.1 GCA_021777035.1 Candidatus Scalindua sp.
TATTGATATCAATGATCTGACACATGTAATTAATTTTTCTCTACCTCAGGATCCTGAATATTATGTTCACAGAATCGGTCGAACCGGAAGGGCAGGTAAACAAGGCACTGCCATTACGTTTGTTACACCGGAAGAATACAGAAAACTTTTATTTATACAAAAAATTACTAAAGCGAAGATAAGAAAAGAAAAGATACCTAACGTTAAAGATATCATAGATTCAAAGAAAAAGCGGATTAAGACACAACTTGATACTATTATCAAGGAAGAAAACTATAGCGAATATATTGCTATGGCACAGGATCTTCTGGTTGAACAGGAGCCTGAGCATCTTATAGCCGCTCTTCTCAAGCATTCATATAAGGATGTACTGAGCGGGAAGAGTTATAGTGAGATCAAAGAAATATCTGTTGATAAAGCCGGAACGGCGAGGCTGTTTGTTGCACTTGGTAAAGCGGACTCAATAACACGGGGCAAATTGATAAAATTGCTAAAACAGAAAGCCAATATAGAAGAGAGCAAAATAGACGATGTTAAAATATTTGATAATTTCTCCTTTATAACAGTCCCTTTTGAAGATGCGGAACTAATATTACACGTTTTTAAGAAGGACGGTAAAGGAAAGAGACCGATAGTTGTAAGGGCCAAAAAGAAGCAGTCTAAAAAGTAACCTTGTTTGATTAAAAAAATCCGGGTATCTATTCACAGCAATGACGCTCCCCGGACAAACTACGCCGAGGACAAGAAGGACGCAAAGTTGATATTTAAAAGAAATACTGATGTAACGATTATGAGAACTGCATATTTTTCTGACAAATATTCTTCTGCTCCACTTTTTTATGTTTTTCTTTGCGATCTTTGCGTCTTCTTGTCCTCGGCGTCTTCTGTCCGGGGAGCGGTGATAAAATAGTTACGCTGAATAGTTACAAAAATTCGTACTTTTCCTGTCTCTTTTAAATTGTTTTAAATTCTTATGTTTTAAATTTTTATTGAAATATATATTTTTTATGTTACGGTACGTTGCAATGTAACATTACTGTGAATTATTAAATAAAAAGAAAAAGGCAAACTAATCGTGAGATTGGGTCGCAAAGCCATGGGTCTTCGCTGTGAAGAGTGCCAGGTTACCAGGAAAATAGGTAATAGGAGACCCAAGCGTTAGATTTAAACTAGCCTTGGGTTTTTTAATGACAGGCGGCTGAAATTGAGTCTCAATTAATGTTAAGCATTCGGTAGCGTTGTAAAAAGCGCCAAACAGTCTAATACAAAAAATGGGGAATGCTCCCTTTCGTACTTGGGGTAGATTATCCGACTTTTCCTGCTATTTCACTTGGAAAGTAATAACATGAGATTATCGATAAAGTTAAAACAAATTATATACTCTCTCTGTATTGCAATAGTCCCCATTGCGCTGATCACTATTGTATTTAGCCAAATTTCTACTCGCATTGTTGAAAATCAGCAGTTTGGAGAGTTGCGGGCAATTGCAGAATCAAAACGTATTCACGTCAGAGATTTAATGGAGGCAATAAGGACGCGTGCCATAGACTTCAGCATCGATGGATTCATAAGAAGAAATCTTGAGGATATCATTCGTGAGGGCACGACGCATCAACAGGATAGAGTAACTCAAGTAAACGAATATATCTCGCAGCACAAATTACCACTAAACCAGCATCTGGTTGCAATGGCACTTATAGATACGTCGGGTAATGTTGTTTCTTCCACTAGTGAGCATCTGATAGGTGGCAATCTGTCAGATCATGAGACGTGTCTGTCAATGATAGACAAGGGATACGGGAAGGCATGTTTCGGTGTAATTCGTTTCTGTTCTTATCTCGAAAAAACCTGCCTGTTGATTTCGGCGTCGATTACTTCGACCCATGATGATAAGCCGATTGGAGCTCTTGTTAATTATTATGATATGGCGGTACTGGAGAAGATTACGGCTAACCGGATTGGGATGGGTAAAACCGGAGAAGTCTATCTGGTTGATATTGACAAGAAAATGCTCACCGTATCACGGTTTATTGGAGAATCACCGCTCAGGCAGACGGTAGACACGTTACCCGTGAATAAGATTCTTGAGGGGAAGGAAGAGATGACTGGTGTATATCCTGATTACAGGGGTATACCTGTTGCCGGGTCCTCATTATTCCTTCCGGAATACGGATGGATACTCCTGACAGAAATTGATAAGGCAGAGGTATATGCCCCCATAAAAAAGCTGAGAATATCAGCGATTATTTTAGGGGTTATTGCTGTTGCAATTGCAATTGCCATTGGGATTGTCAGCGCTTTTTCTATATCAAAACCTGTCATGCAGTTAAAAAATACAATAGAAAAATTTAAAGGTGACGGGTTACTCCTCAGAAGAAGTCATTGGTAAGAATCCGCGTATATTGCAGTCCGGAAAGACTCCGCAGGAAGAATACAAAAAACTATGGGAAACCATATTATCAGGAAGCATAACGTGCTCAAGTGTGTGGAACTCTGGCATGTCCCATCACGTCAATATCCGAAATTCAAAGCCATGTCAAAGCAGATTACCTTTCCACCGGGAATCGGTTTGCCTGGCCGTGTCTGGCAGAGTGCTAAATCCATCTGGATCGACAATGTTGTGCCAGATAAGAACTTTCCGCGAAACATAGTCGCAAAAGAGGAAGGTTTGCATGGCGCTTTTGGCTTTCCCATCATGAGTGGAAAGAAGATCTTCGGCGTAATCGAATTTTACAGCAATGAGATACTGCAACCTGACGATAATCTGCTCGATTTGATGTCTGATATCGGAAGCCAGCTCGGCCAGTTTATCAATCGAAAACAGATGGAAGGGCAACTATATAAGTTGTCGTTGACCGTAGAACAAAATCAGAGCATGGTAATAATTACCGATTTAGAAGGTCGTATTGAGTATGTCAATCCTATGTTTACGAGGATAACAGGATATGAATCTAATGAAGTCATAGGAGAAAATTCACGCGTCTTAAAATCAGGGGAAAACCCGCCAGAGGTGTACAAAAACTTATGGCATACAATTACCTCAGGCAGTATCTGGCAAGGCGAGCTTCTCAACAAAAAAAAGAACGGAGAGCTTTACTGGGAGTCATTAACAGTTACGCCAATTCTGAAAGATAATAAAACCCGTAATTTTGTAGAGGTTTCTGAAGATATTACAGACAAAAAACGATTAAAAAACCATCTGGATACGCAGTATTCTATTGTGAACATATTAGCTGAATTTCCTCCAATAAAAGAGGCTTTCATGAAGATTATTCTGACAGTCTGTGAATACCAGAAATGGGATATCGGCATAGTATGGACATACGATCAACAATCGAAAATATTACGTTGTTCAGGTGTGTGGCATGTCCCCTCATGCAATCCTTGCGAGTTCTTAGAAATTACAAAACAGATCACTTTCAAACCAGGAGTCGGGCTGCCTGGCCGTGTGTGTAAAAGTGGAAAGCCCTCATGGATTTCCGATGTCACTTCTGACACAAACTTTCCCAGGGCAGCAATCGCGGAGAAAGAAGGGTTGCGGGGGACTTTTGGTTTTCCTATCAAATGTAAGGGAGAAATACTTGGTGTGATTGAATTCTTCAGCAGAGAAATCCGACAGCCGGATGGTGAGTTGCTTACTATGATGGACGCCATCGGTGGTCAGATTGGTCAGTTTCTCAAAAAGCATCAGATTGAGGAGCATGCGTCTAAATTGTCTCGAGTTGTTGAGGACGGTACAAGTGCGATAATGATTACCGATATAACGGGCAAAATAGAATATGTCAACCATCGTTTCAGCGAATTAACCGGTTATTCAGCAGAGGAAGTTATCGGACTGAATCCAAACATCATAAAGTCAGGAAAGACGCCACCAGTAACCTATAAACGTTTATGGGACACTGTTTCTTCAGGCAGCGAGTGGCAGGGTGAACTCCTGAACAGGAAAAAAAACGGTGAGTATTTGTGGGAATTTGCATCTATTTTCCCCATTAAAAATTTGGTGTAGTGACAATGATAAAAAAAGAAAAGGGATACTTTGATCTAGAAGAAAACCAGAAGCTTTTATCAACTTATGTCGATTTGTCATCAAATGCGATACAAAAGTTAAGGCTTATAAACGCCACAAAACATTCGGCCGTAACAGATCCGCTTACCGGCATATACAACAGACGGTTCTTTGATGAGATGTTGGGGAAGTTGTTAGCGGTAGCAAAAAGAAGAAACGAGGCTTTAGGCCTTCTTATGATAGATTTAGACCACTTTAAGAACATTAATGACACTTATGGGCATACAGTAGGTGATTCAGTATTGATACATTTATCCGAAGGCATATTACTGAAATTAACGGTAAGCATCGGAGTCTCCTCTTATCCGGAATATGGTCAGGAACGAGATGATCTTGTAAATACTGCAGATAAAGCGCTTTACAAGGCAAAGGAAAATGGTAGAAACAGAGTTGAATCGCCTTAATTTTATGAAGGAGAGTATATAGAATATGCTCAAGTATACTTCATCGGTAAACCGGCCCCCTTAGACGATATTCTGCTTAAGACAACTTTTTAACAAACGTGTTTGCATTTTTTGCCCCTTTCTGATATGTATAATATCCGATCAGGAATCCCTTTTCTCCATATAATATAGGGGGGGGGCAAAGGGAAGAGGCCGATTGTCGTACGGGCTAAAAAGAAGAAGTCAACGTAATAACGTTCTGTATTATTAGTATCATAATAATTTGGGAGTGGGGCAGTAGATAAAGTGGTAAAAAACAAATTGCCATATTTGACGCACAAAGTATTCCTTTTCCTGGCTATTTTTCTGCCTTTCATCTCCTCACATCTTACTGCCCAGGAGAGGCTTCCTGGAGATCTTTTTCCTCCTGACAAGATATTCTTACTTGAAGAACCCAGGGATTGGCAGGATACAGAAGAAATCATGGAAAGACTGCATCTCAAAACGGGTGATATCATTGCCGATATAGGAGCCGGTTCCGGTTATTTTACCATACCTTTAGCTACGAGGGTCGGGGAGAAAGGTATGGTTTTTGCCGAGGATATCCAGATTGAAATGATTAATTACCTCTCCAAAAAAGTGGAAACACTGAAACTGAAGAATGTAAGAGTTATCTTTGGAAAAATAGAAGACCCTTCACTTCTGGACAATTTTTTTAATCTTGTTTTCCTTGCAAACACTTATCACGAGCTGGAAAAGCCTTACCTACTGTTAGAGAATATAAGAAAAGATCTACGGTATTACGGGAGATTAGCCATCATTGACTGGGACCCGGCAAAGAAATCTCCTTTTGGCCCCACGGCAGGAGAAAAAGTCCCTGAGGATACCATAATAAAAGAGTTGGAGAGGGCAGGTTTTGAATTAATAGAAAAACACAACATTATGCCATATCATTACTTTCTCGTATTTAAAAAGAAGAATAACTAATAGTATTATTGATGTTCGTTGATTCTATTATAAGATGCCAGTAATGAGAGGAGTTAAACATGTCAGCACTGATAGAAGAATTTAAGAAAGAGCACTCAGAAATCATAGCCATTCTCAAAGAAGTTAAGACGCTAGGCATTCATTCTGAGGAAGGTCGAGCCAAACTCATCTCTGCAAAAGAATATCTGCTTGAGCATCTTCACAAGGAGAATGAGCAACTTTATCCTGTTCTCAGAAAGTCAGCAGTGCATAACAAAACGCTGAAAAATGAATTAGATATATTTGCAATGGATCCGGCATACGTCTCCAGAGTTGTCTTAGAATTTTTTGATAAATATTCAGGAGGTGTTACTGATGACGATTTTAAGATAAATTTTGAAAGCCTTGTTGCAGCCCTTAATGCAAGAATAAGGAACGAAGAAGAAGCCCTCTATCAGGAGTATGAAGAGATTCAGAATAAATCAGTAGCGTCCGGTTAGTTTTTTGCACGTAACACGTAGGGCAATCCTTTAGGTTTGCTTTTGTACATTAATCGCAAGGCTAAAGCCTCGCCCTACGTTTCTTCCGACAGTTCGGGTATAAAAAACGGTACACGCAAAAAACTAACCGGATGCTACTGAGAAAAAATAATATTTAAATACAAATTCACTTATAGATTAAAAAGGGGTATATCGTGAAAATTAAATTACTAATAATGTTTTTTGTAATAGCACTGTTTTCTCCCTTAGTAAAGGCAGGGGAAGGTGGAGTATCCAAAAGCACTGTTGATGACCAGATAGGTGTTGAAGTTGCGGTATATAATAACAATATTGGGCTCATTAAAGATACACGTAAAATAGCACTTCCTTCCGGTGAAGGTGAGTTAAGGTTCATGGGTGTTGCATCACATATAATGCCAGTTACAGTTCATGTAAAATCATTGAATTATCCGAAGGATTTCTCTGTTGTTGAACAAAATTATGAGTATGACTTAATAAATGCGGATAAACTTCTCGATAAGTATGTAGGAAAAAAAGTAAAAATTATCGTATGGAATGAATATCAGGACAGAAAGGAAACTGTAGAAGCTACTTTACTGAGCAATAACAATGGTCAAATTTACAAAATAAATAATGAAATTTTTATCGGCCATCCCGGTATAAAAGTGTTGCCTGAATTACCTGAAGATCTAATTGCAAAGCCTACTCTAACATGGCTTTATAACAATAATTCATTAAAAGAACATAATCTGGAAGTCTCATATCTCACTAACAATATAAGCTGGAAATCTGACTATGTTGTTGTGTTAAATGGAGATGACACGTCGGCTAGTATATCAGGATGGGTTACATTGGATAATAAGAGCGGTGCGACATATAGGAACGCTAGTTTGAAATTGATTGCAGGTGATGTCAATAGAGCTACAGAAATGCGTAGAGACAAAGCGGTCATGATGGAATATGCGATGGCAGGCGCGCGTGCAGCTCCGCAGTTTGAAGAAAAAGCATTTTTCGAATATCATGTTTATGATTTACAGAGAAAAACAACTATCAAGGACAAACAGACGAAACAAGTGAGTCTGTTAGAGGCTGCAGGCGTGACAGTAAAGAAAGAATTTCTAGTTGAAGGTACACATGGAATATACACAAGGCATTACCAGAATCTTAACCCTAAACAGCCGGTAACCGTTTATATCAAATTTGTGAACGCTGGAGATAATAACCTTGGAATACCAATTCCGGCAGGGATTATGCGTCTGTATAAAAAGGACAGTGATGGGAGTTTGCTGTTTATAGGTGAGGACAGGGTCAAGCATACTCCTATAAAAGAAGAGATTAGCCTCAAGATTGGAGATGCATTTGATGTAGTAGCAGAAAGAGTACAAACGGATTATAAACAGAAAACATCAAGACTCCATGAATCAGAATGGGAAATAACCTTAAAAAACCATAAAAAAGAGGATGTAGTTGTTGGAATCATAGAACCTCTATCAGGAAACTGGTCGGTGATAGACAGCAGCCATCCATTCACTAAAAAAAATGCTTTTACAATAAGGTTTGATGTCAAGGTACCCAAAGATGATGAAGTCAAAGTAAAATATAGATTACGAGTTGGTTTGTGATTGTGCACTACAGATAATCCATTAAATCGAACACATTGAACGTCTGATAAGATATCTTATGTTATGTTCAGTGTTTCTTTAGATTATCAGAAACCTTCGATATTTGCGCAAGCCATTATATAGCTGTGACTTACAAGTGGATATTGTTATATGGACAAAAAAGGGTCTTATTTAAATATAAACGAGATATTTGAGAGTATTCAGGGTGAGTCTACCTATGCCGGTATCCCCTGTGTCTTCGTCAGGTTGACAAAATGCAACTTGAGATGTCTGTACTGCGATACCACGTATGCCTATGACGAAGGTACGTTGATGACATTAAGTGAAATTATGGAGAGAGTAAATGGGTATGAATGCAAAAATATCTGTATTACAGGTGGAGAACCCCTATTACAAGAAAATATTAATAAACTGATAAACCTGTTGAAAAGGAATTCTTTCAAGGTATTTATAGAAACAAATGGCAGCCTGAACATTGACACACTACCAAAAGGTATCGTAAGGATTGTAGATATTAAGTGCCCTGATAGCGGTATGGAACATAAGATGGACTGGGGAAATATTAAGAGACTTAATCGTCGCGATGAGGTAAAATTCATAATGTCATCTAAAAGTGATTATGAATGGGCAAAGGGCATTACAACGAAATACAAAATAATAGACAAAACAACGGTATTATTCGGATTAGTACATAGAAAACTTAGACCAGAGACCCTTGCGGGATGGATATTAAAGGACGGATTAGATGTGCGCCTTCATCTTCAACTACACAAAATTATATGGCCTGATAAAGTAAGAGGTGTATAATGCTGTAGATGATGATTTTATTTATAATTTATAAATATGAAAGTAATAGATATGTCAGAAAACAATCTTGCTGTAGTGCTCTTGAGTGGTGGACTTGACAGCTGTGTAGCGATGGCTATTGCCAGGGAAAAACATGACGTCGCCCTACTCCATGTGGGTTATGCGCAACGTACACAAACAAGAGAATATAATTCATTCAGATCTATCGCAAGATTTTACAATGTGCCAGAAACGAGGACACTTGCAATTGAGTTGGACTTCTTAAGGAAAATTGGAGGCTCTAGCCTGACTGATCCCAATATGCCTGTTGATAAAAACTCTGCAAGTACTGGCACACCTACTTCGTATGTGCCCTTCAGAAACACACATTTGTTATCAATAGCCGTATCCTGGGCCGAAGTTATCAATGCGAATAGCATCTATATAGGCGCTGTCCAGCAGGATGCCCCGGATTATCCTGATTGCAGAGCAGAATACTATGACGCTTATAATAAGCTTATAGAAGTGGGTACAAAACCATCAACTGACATAAAAGTGATTACACCACTGCTCAATATGAGCAAAGCAGAAATTGTAAAAAAAGGCATAGAACTTGCCGCCCCCCTACAGCTGACGTGGTCATGTTATGAACGAAATGACAAGGCATGCGGTAGTTGCCAAAGCTGTCGCCTTCGTTTAAAGGCGTTTGAAGAAGCCGGGGTTGACGATAAAATCCATTATGGTTGGTTCACTATCAGGTAATATAGTAAACATTTCTTTTTTGTCGTTTTTTCATCATATCACTTTTTTAGCTCTCAACGCTTTTTACTTTTTTGAATATGAGAAGGGTGTTCTCTTACTCAAACGGCTCTAAAATTTCTACATCATCAGGTAAATCCAGTTCAAATATTTTATCAGATATTTCCGGGTTAATTTGAATATCAGATAACTCAATTGTATTTATAATCTCTCCATCACTCTCAAACATCTGATATTGAACCGGCAACCAGAGCCCCTCCCTGACCCACAGTAATATCCTGTCGTATTCAGAACTAAACGTCTCTTTTGGAATTAGTTCTATGTGGTATAGTGCTTCCTCATTTGTAGAAATATCGTTAAGAAGAGTAATATTATAATTCTCTTTCACTTTATCGGTTGTATACTCATATCCTAATTCAAAAATGTCCATTCCCTGTGGAGAATTTACTTCTCTGCTTATTTTATATTTTTCAACCTGCTTTTCTTTCAGATGATATATCCAGATATCTGTGCCGTTGATAATATTAACTTCGTTTCGTGGTGGGAAAAAATTAAGATTCAATTTTTTAGGCTTTTTGTATTGAAGATATCCGAGAGAAATCTCTTCAGAGTCGAGCAGAGAAATAAATCTTGAGTATTTAATGTCTGCATCCATCGTCTTTAGTCGTGCATTAGCACTTTCTACTTTTTCCAATATTTCATCAAGACTATAGCTGATATGTTCGTCCAAAGCATATGAGTTAACCTGGTTGAATATGAAAAAACAGAACGTAGTAGTAATTATGGTAGAGAAAATTTTATTTATTAACATGGTTAGATTCTAACACCAGTCATAGATTTTTCAAGAGATAAGTGGTTAATAATCTTCACGCTAAGCCGCTAGGCGCGCAGAGAAAAACAGAGCAAAGATTGAAAACAAAATAATGAACATCGTCATTACTCATTCAAAATCGTAAATCCCAACTCGTAAATCGTATATTTATTATCTTCCCCCCTCCCTGGCCTTTATGTATTGACAGTAAAATATGCAACTGATACGATAAACTTTTTCTAAGACGATAATAACTATGTACATTTTAAGATCAAAATATTTATTGAAAGATCCTGATAATGTGGTCGACAATGGCGCTGTAATAATTGATGATGGGGTAATAAAGTTTGCGGGACATTACAAAGACGTTGACAACTTCGGGTCTTATCAGATAATTGATCTTGGTAATTCGGCAATAGTACCGGGGTTCATAAACACACATACGCATCTCGAATTAACCCACGCTCATAACAGTATTAAGAACGATGGCATTTTTACGAATTGGATCAGGCAATTGATTGATATAAAAAATAGCTGGTCTGAGAGCGAATATGCTCTTTCAGTTCGAGATGGAATTAAGAGTAGTCTTAAATCCGGTTCTACAACGGTCGTTGACATTACCAGCAACGGTATTGCTTTGGGCGAATTATTATCAAGTAAAATAAGAAAAGTACTTTTTTTTGAAACGCTAAATTTTAACCCTAATACGGCAAACGACACTATAAATGATTTTAAAGAACATGTTGCTGAAATAAAACCGGACAATCTTTTGTCAGTAGGTATATTCCCTCATGCACCTTATACTGTATCAGAGACACTTTATAGAGACTGCAAGCGCGTTTCAGATGAATTTGGTATTATAATCGCAACACACATAGCTGAAACTAAAGATGAGGTTGAATTTCTGGCAAGAGGAACAGGGAATTTTGTGTCTTTGTTAAATGATTTTAATATGTTAAATAATTGGATCCCCCCCGCACTGAATCCAATTAATTATCTGAAAAATATTGGATTTTTAGAGAATGGATGTATACTTATTCATTGTAATTATTTATCTGGAAATGAAATCGATATTATTGAAAAGAGTAGTTCAAATGTTGTTTTCTGCCCCAGAAGTCACAGCTTTTTTCGGCATCACGACTATCCTCTTGCTCTTTTAATGGATCGTAATATAAATATTGCCCTGGGAACTGACAGCCTCGCAAGTAATGATACTCTCAGTATTTTAGACGAAATGAAATTTATCCGGAATCATTTCAGTAATTTGAATGCACAGCATATTTTTCACATGGGCACTATTGCCGGAGCAGTTGCCTTAAGAATGGATGACCGTATTGGGAGGCTCTATCCGGGGTTTAATGCAGATATTGCTGTAATCGAAGTTGAGGATAGAGGCTTAACTAATATTTATGACGGGATTTTCTCTAAGAATTCAGAGTGCATACTAACAATAGTGTCCGGAGAAATCTGTTATGATAAATATGATCTAGCCAAGAATAATAATTTAAAGGAGTAATTTATATATGCTGGATATAAACATTGTTCGTAATGATATTGAGATGGTTAAGCAGGCAGTCATTAATAAAAATGAGAGGGTCAACCTTGATTCTCTGCAGGAACTAGACTTAAAGCGCAAGACTCTATTGATTGAATGTGATTTTCTTAGAAGCAAACGAAATATTACTTCTAAGAAAATCAGTGAATTAAAATCAAACAAGCAAGATGCATCACATGTAATAAAGGAGATGAAGGGTGTCTCTGATAACATCAAACAGATTGACACTGATATAAAGGTGTTAACGGATGAATTGGAATCAATACTCTTGAGAATACCAAACATCCCTGCTTCTGATGTGCCTGTCGGGAAAGATCCAACATCAAATACCATTGTAAAAACATGGGGAGAGAAAAAAGACTTTTCGTTTACCCCCCTCCCCCACTGGGAGATTGGCAAGGCATTGGACATTCTGGATTTTGAAAGAGCGGCAAAAATTTCAGGCGCGGGTTTTGCACTGTACAAAGGTGCTGGAGCAAGGCTTGAACGTGCACTTTACAATTTCATGCTGGATCTTCACTCACAGGAACATGGATACACTGAGTTGCTTCCACCTTATCTTGTTAATAGAGCGGCAATGACAGGCACGGGGCAGTTGCCTAAACTGGAGGAAGATATGTATAGAATTCCTGAAGATGATTTGTTTCTTATACCTACTGCGGAGGTTCCGGTAACAAATATTCATTCAAACGAGATTCTATCTGCCAAAGATCTTCCATTAAACTACACAGCCTGTACTGCATGCTTCAGACGAGAGGCTGGCTCTCATGGCAAGGACACAAGGGGTATGTTACGGGTACATCAGTTTAACAAGGTTGAATTGGTAAAGTTTGTGAGGCCAGAGACATCTTACGACGAGCTGGAATCTCTCTTGTCAGTTTCTGAAAGGGTTTTACAGTTATTAGGGTTGCAGTATCAGGTATTAAAACTATGTACCGGGGATTTAAGTTTTGCGGCAGCAAAGTGCTATGATATTGAGGTGTGGTCATCCGGTGTAAACAAATTCCTTGAAGTGTCGTCATGTAGCAATTTTGAGGATTTTCAGGCGAGAAGGGCTAATATTCGTTTTAGAGATAACGATGGCAAGATAAGGCACGTACACACTCTAAATGGCTCAGGAGTCGCTCTTCCCAGAACAATGATCGCTATTATAGAAAACTACCAGAGAGAAGATGGTACTGTAGAGATACCTGAAGTACTAAAACCCTATATGAATGGCTTGAAAATAATCAGTAGAAATTAGAGCTTAGGGTTCGAGAACTCTAAGAAAAATATTGTCTATTTTTGAATCAATGTTGCTATTGCCTGGGCAGCAGCACCTTCTGATCTTCCGATTGATCCTAGTCCTTCTGTTGTAGTTGCTTTAACGTTTACTCTTTCTGCATCTACCATTAGAATTTCAGAGATACGCTGTTCCATCTCTTTTTTCATTTTACTTATTTTTGGTTCCTGTGCGATGTAAATAATGTCAACATTATTTACAACTAAGCCCTTTTCATTTACCAACTCTATTATCTTGCCCAATAGGATTTGGCTTGATATCCCTTTCCATTTGTCGTCTGAATCCGGAAAGAGTTCGCCAATATCTCCTAATGAAGCGGCCCCCAGAATCGCATCTCCGACAGCATGCAAAACTACATCGGCATCAGAATGTCCGGACAAACCTAATGGATGATCGAAACAGACTCCACCTAAAATAAGTTTCCTGTTTTTTACAAATCGATGTACATCATAACCAATTCCTGCATACATATTAGAGTGTTTGACCTGGATTGAATGATTTTATATTCTTTATAGAGATGCTAAATTATTGGCTACAGCTTTTGCGAATTAAATCCTTAGTTCGCTCTGAAAGTATTTTCAAATCTGTAATTTGTCGATTAACTTCTTCTCTTTCAGACCACCTGGTGTCACGGTACGCAGATATTCTATTCCCAATATCCTCCAAAACTCTGTCAATTATTTTCTCGAATTCGAATAACATCATATTGTCGAATCTCTCACAGATCGCATCAACTCGCTGCATAAATTCGTTCCTATATTTTTTTCGTTTTAACGGAAATATTGAGAATCCAATTCCTGCCAGTATAGAAGCGACAACAATACCTAAAGTGTTGGGAATAAAAAAAGTACTAAGGCCTATAACTATACCAATTGCGAGTCCCTCTAAAATAATGAAATTAATAAAGCCACTCTGTACCACCCTGTATACCTTGGCCCCCTCTAATTCCCCATCCAATTCTTGGAATTGCTTCGCGTACTCCCTTATATTAACGTGTTTATCTGGTCCACGGTTTGTATAATGGCGATCTTTACGCATAACCGCGTCATCATTCGTCTTACGCTGCAGGGCAACCTCTGACTCGATATAGTCATGGGCCATATCCCACAAAATATCGTTGTTTCTGTCAACGTAATCAATAGCATCGTTTACTATTCTTTCCAATTCTGTCCTGGGATTTGCGACACTAAAAACTTCTCTTTTAAATTTATTATCAAACTTTTCGCGTGCAAACTTCATAGTAATAATAGACCTTATATTCACATAATAATTCAAAAAGTTATCAACTTTTTCTTTTAATCTTGTGAAAACGGATTGCGTCTCCGTGTTGTATTTGACAATATAGTCTGTCATATCCTGCCTTTTATCGTTTAAGCGTTTTTCAAATAGTTCTACGCTCTTTATCTCATTGTTACAATGTGAAACTTTTTCACTCAATTTGCCATTTAAGCCATCAAAGACACTTACCAAATACTTTAAAGGGCTTTGTATCTTGAGATCCAACTTTGTGTCGTAATCCATCTTTTCAAAAATAAACTGTTCTATATTCTGAATATTACTTTTTTGCAATAACTCTTCATCACCAGACGCCCTTGCAAGAAAAGCATCTTTTGTAGACATACAAATTACTTTTGGCTCAAAACCAAAAAGCCTATAAAAGTTTTTTTCGATAAAAGAGACTATTTCGCTTAGTTCCTCTTCAGTTTTTAAATCTATCTTGTTTAATACGAACAAAAGCTTTCTATTCCATTTATCCTTAAGCAGTTGAAGGAAAACCCTCTCGCTTTCAGTAAAAGGGTGATCTGCTGACGTAACAAAGAGCACCAGTTCCGATCGATGAATGAAGCCTTCGGTGATTAATTGATGTTCGGCGATAATAGAGTTTGTTCCGGGAGTATCGACGATGGTAATATCTTTTAACGCCTCTAAAGGGTAGGTCATTTTGCACTGATGATCGTCAATCTCTTCTGAGGAGACGTCATCACCGTAGGTCAAGAGCGTAATCTTGTTTGTTGAAGGTGTTGGGCCGTCCTTGAGTATTCTTTTTCCGCACAGTGCATTAACAAAACTTGATTTTCCTGAATTATACTCACCTGCTATAACCAAGTAGAGTGGCTCACCAATTTGGCTCGCCATTTCCGACACTTTTTTCTCTATTACAACGTCCCCTATTCTATAAAAGAATTTTTTTGCATCATCAAGGAGATCGACAACATGTTGGAAATTATCCTGGCTTTCCGGTGATTTAGCAACTTCTAACATAATTTATATAGTTTCCTTCTTTTTTTTGTTATTAATTACAATGAATTCCTTTAACAATAACCACTTACGAGAATAAATTATAAAGTATCACTTCAATGCGTCAAGTAAATTTTATTATGTTTTAATGCCGGCAATTGCATCTATTTCTATCTGGACGTCCTTGGGCAACCTTGAAACCTGGACAGTAGATCTAGCTGGCTGTGATTCTTCGAAGAATTGTGTATACATCTCATTGACAGCAGCATAATCTTCCAGGTCGGTTAGAAAGATGGTCGTTTTTAGTACACTATTTAGAGATGAACCACCTGCCGTTAGAACGGAACTCAGGTTTTCAAGTATTTGTTTAGTTTGCTCTTTTATATTCCCTTTCAAAACTTCACCGGATATTGGTTCTATCGGTATTTGACCGGAAACGAAAAGAAGATTTTCGAAGCGAACAGCCTGCGAATACGGTCCTATTGCTTGAGGTGCTTTATTAGTCGCAATAATTGTTTTCTGCATAATCTTCCTCCTGATTGTTTTAAGTTTCAAAACATGCATTATATTCCCTTTTTTTGCTTTGAGAAGTTATATTCTTGAATTTAATAAGTTATTCTGATATTTTCAAAAAGATCAAGTTGTCAACAAGAAGGGAATAGCTTAGAATTATTTAAGTCGTATTTTTCATACTTTCAAGGGAATGTATTAAAACCAGCTCATACTATCTTTAGAATATCAAAGAGGAAAAAATAAAAATATATGCATCCGTCTAGATCATCATACAATAACGACTTGAGCAATATTCAAGAGAAAGTCATTAGAGGTCATCGTCTTGACTTTGAAGATGGTATCAGATTGTTTGAGTCTCCTGATATCCTTTTGATCGGCAAACTTGCAAATATTGTCAGGGAGAGAATCAATAAAAACAAGGTTTATTATGTTATAAACCGACACATAAATTATTCAAATATATGTAAAAATAAATGCAAGTTCTGTGCATTCAGACGTGAAGATGGTGAGGACGGTGCATACCAAATGAGTATCAATGAAATATTAGAAAAAGCTTCACAAATCATTCAGGAAAAGGCGACTGAATTACATATTGTTGGAGGACTCCACCCTGAATTGGGGATTGATTTTTATGTCGATATGATTAGTTCTATTCACAAGCGTTTTCCTGAAGTACATCTACAGGCTTTTACAGCAGTCGAAATTTCTCATTTTGCAGAAATTTCGGGTACAACGACTTATGACATATTAAAAAAGCTTAAAGAAGCCGGCTTGGGATCTCTCCCAGGAGGTGGTGCGGAAGTATTTTCTACAGCAATCAGAAAAGAACTTTGTCCTGAAAAACTCAGTGGTGAGGAGTGGTTAAATACTATGCGAATAGCACATCGTCTCGGGTTGAGAAGTAATGCAACTATGTTGTATGGTCACATAGAAAATAATGAAGACAGAATCAACCATCTGTTAAAATTGCGCGAACTTCAAGATGAAACAGGAGGGTTCCTGTCGTTCATACCTCTTGCCTTTCATCCGGAAAATACAGATTTAGAAAATATCTTCAATACTGCCGGGATTCTGGACTTGAAGATGTTGGCAATTGGAAGATTAATGCTGGATAATTTTGATCATATTAAAGCATTCTGGATAATGCTCGGTATTAAAATTTCTCAAATATCTCTTAGTTTTGGAGTTGATGATATTGATGGCACAGTGGCCGAAGAAAAAATCACTCACTCTGCCGGTGCTGAAACTCCGGAGGCATTAACAGTGGACAACATCGTGTCGTTAATAGAAGAAACCGGACGTGAGCCTGTTGAGAGAGATACACTCTACAATCACACAAATTTGCAGATGAAAAACTGATAGACTTGTATCTCGTTAATTATCTGTTTTTTCATCTCTACTGCAATAAAAAAGGCCCTTTAAAGCACCTATTCGGATGCCTCAAAGAGCCTTATATATTGTTTATTTACTTACTGCCAAAGGTTCTGACTATGTTAACAAGCTTCTGAATAGCGTCAGCTGAAACTCTTCCTCTGCACTTTGTGCAACCTTTGTCATTGGATTCCAAAAACGCGACCATTTCCTCATCTGTTTTTGAAGACTGCCATGCTGCATCTGTAAAATCAGGCACTCCTCTTTTCCTTCCTTCTGATGTTCCTTTACCGCCATTACCGTGGCAGTATACACATGTTTCCATTGTTCCGAATGATCCCTGAATAGCACCTGTTGCGTAAACAAAATAATAGCTTTTTTCCGGGTTACCATACAAGTCTTCCAACTCATCCGCCTGACTTGAGAAACTTAACGCGAAACATGATACCGCAAGAATTCCTAAAATGCACAATAAATTTAATCTCTTCATATACTAAAACCTCCCAAAATCACAATTATATTCAAATTATATCTGATTAATGTAAGTAACAAAAAATCCCTATGTGTAAAACAAAATTTAAGGACTCATTTTTCTGTTTTTTCGTTCTGTGTCATAGACCTTGTGACAAGCCTTACAGGAAAGTTCCAAAAATCTTAATGCGTGCCCCGCAACCTCAACAGCACCTTCTGATTCTCCTGCAGCGGCTTCCTGGATATGTGTAAGATGTACAGATACCATTTTGCTGATAGCAGCGTGAGTTTTGTCATCATGAGTTCTCTTACCCTCGACTGCGATCATTTCTGTTGCTGCGCCTGCAACTTCTTTGAAATTATATGGTGCAAATTCGTCATTAGGAAGCAGTCCGTTATTCATCTTTATCTTTAGAAAGTTGACTTTCTGCTTACTACACAACTCTTTATCACTTGACGCAAAACCTGCTGTTGCACCTGTTATAAACATTGCTGATGCGATTATACCTGCTACAAAGAAATTTTTCACCTTCATTATACCTATGCCTCCTTTAATTAAAAAAATAAGCCCCTTTCACTGGTTAGCCAAAGAGTAAAGCCCTGGTCTGCATACAGTAAAAATAACAAACCCCGTAAAGTTTTACAAATTTATAATTTGTAAAATATAAAACTTCACACCCCTTCAATTACAATCATTCTGCTTAAACTGAACCTCAATGAACGTCTAAATATTACGCAATTCCGGGTAAATATATCATCGTGCAAGAACAGAGTCAAGTAAAAACTCAATAGTAACTTTAAAGACAACTAGAACCTGTTTTGCGTAATTTCAAATTACGTGTTACTAACCGCTATGTTTTTTCTCTTTATATAAATTAGGGTAAATATGGATGTCCAAATGCTTGTGGCAAATAGCGCATGTTTGCCTCAAGCGCCTCACTTGCCATTGCTGGTCTTCCAAGGCCCCGTCTTTATCCATGTTTCTAGCGATTTCAGCCATTTTTTCTGCTTCTACTTGCATTATTTTCATCTGCTCTTCGTACTTGAAGTCATCCGGCTTTGCATATTTGATTCGTACCTTTTTTGTTACTTTTGCTATGTTTTCCCCTGCCTCAAGAATTTTCTTCCATTGCTTCTTTTTGTATTTGTAGTAGCCTGACATCTCTTCTACCATTTTGTAGTCATTGTCTATGTCCTCCATCATACGTGCAAGTTCACTCTTTTCCTTTTGCGGCTCCTCACCTTCAATCTGCTCAGATGGCACAGGATTATCAGAGCCTTCAGCTACATTTTTGTATTGAAAAACAACGACTACTGAGAAAATACATAAAGCAATTAAAACCTTATACATAATTTAAACCCTCTCTCATTAATAGTAACCTTGTATTTATGCAGATAGCGTGCCGATATGTTATGACAAAAGAATATCAATGTAAGATGATTTAAATCAGAGCCTTACACACAAGCACACAAACTAAGGCATCGATTATATCAAATGAATGGCTAAATTCAACCGTTATATTGAAGCATATACGCCAAGTCTATTAATTTCTTGCAAATAACCACACCTGACAATATAATCCTGATCAAAGACAGTTCCGGTTACAGGATTCCTCAGTAATTTGATGGTTCTTCCGGCTGTCTACTGTAAAAAATTTAATATATATTTAAGTCTTATTAAAATCGCTTGTTACGTGTTAATTAGAAAATTATTCTTATTATGAAGTGGTCCCAAACATTTATACCAACATTAAAGGAAACCCCCAGCGATGCTGAGGTTGAAAGCCACAAGCTTATGATCCGATCAGGCATGATCAGGAAATTGTCGGCTGGCGTATACTCATACTTGCCACTAGGTACAAAAATATTAAATAAAGTAATCACAATTATCAGGGAAGAAATGAATAAATCCGGGGCCATTGAACTTTTCTTACCGTCTTTACAGCCCCTGACTCTCTTAGAGCTTAGCGGCAGGATAGATGCCTTTGGTGATGACTTATTAAGCATGAAGGATCGCCACAATAAAGAGATAGCTTTAAGTCCCACCCACGAAGAGGTTATCACAGATTTAGTAAAAAATGAGATCAGTTCATATAAGCAACTACCTTTAATTCTTTATCAGATTCAGACGAAATTTAGAGATGAGGCCAGACCACGATTTGGTGTTTTACGGAGTAAAGAATTTTTTATGAAAGACGCTTATAGCTTTGACGTAGATTTTGAAAAGCTGAATGACAGCTACCGGAAAATGTTCGAAACTTATTGCAGGATTTTTGATCGTTGCAAATTGGATTTCTTAGCGGTGGAAGCCGATACCGGTGCGATGGGTGGAGATGTCTCACATGAATTCATGGTTCCTAACGAAAACGGGGAAGACGTAATTGTCAAGTGCAGAGGTTGTAATTATAGTGCAAACCTTGAAAAGGCCGAGCCTTCCCCCCTTGAATCAAATGACAATGAGATCACGCCAGGTGAGTTAAAAGAGATCTCTACGCCAAATATGACGACCATAAAAGATGTAAGTGAATTCCTTGGTATAGAATCAAACAAAATGGTCAAAACGCTGCTTTACACATGCGATAAGAAAAATGTGGCCGTTCTTGTACGCGGAGACCACGATGTGAACGAGGCAAAACTGTCAAAGATATTATCGGGTTCTGAAGTAACCCTTGCAAATGAAGACACTGTTGTAGAACTAACAAATGCCCCTGTGGGTTTTGCAGGCCCTATCGGTTTAAAGATACAGATTATTGCAGACCAGGCGGTTACTGTTCTTAAAAATTGTGTAGTGGGAGGCAATAAAGCTGATACTCATATTATGAATGTAAACCCTGACAAAGACTTTAAAATTGACAGAGTCGCTGATATTCGATTTGTTACAGAAAATGATAGATGTCATAAGTGTAACGATGTGCTCGATGTTTCCAATGGGATTGAACTTGGCCATGTTTTTAAACTTGGAACAAGGTACAGTGATCCACTGGGTGCAAAGTTCCTGGATAGAAACGGAAAAGAGCGCTCTATTGTAATGGGGTCATATGGCATTGGGGTCAACAGGATTTTGGCGGCAACCATTGAGAAATCACACGATTCAAACGGTATAATCTGGCCGTTGCCACTCGCTCCTTATGAGGTCTTAGTCGTGCCTATAAACGTTAAAGACGAGACTATTATAGATACCGCTACGAAGGTCTATGATGAGTTGTGTGATGCAGGAATTGATACTCTGCTTGATGACAGAGATCAGAGACCGGGCTTCAAATTTAAGGACGCAGATCTTATTGGCGTACCAATAAGGATAACAGTCGGTAACCGTCTCAAAGAGACCGGTGAGCTGGAGATTAAGCTACGTTCTAAAGATGAAGTGTATCATGCAACCCCTGGAAACATACTTACTGAAATCAAAAAACAGATGGATTCATTGAGATAGATTCCAACCTGACCTAAGCAGACCTCTCTTCCCCGGACAAAAGGCGCCGAGGACTTTTCGGGAGGAGTCCGGAATTGGAATCCTCTCGAAAGAGAGGCTAGTCATGTTTATGTAACAAATGATAGTTAAACTATAAATTTGTTTTCCCCTGAACTCTAAGTATAATGGCAGATATTAGCTTACCCAAACCGGTAAAACTTTTTGTAGGGGTTCTTTCTTGTAATAAAGGACTGTTAACTGACGTTGAAGGTTTACTGGTAAAACGTTTTGGTGAAGTTGATATTAAGAGTGAAATCATCCCATTTAATTTCACGGATTACTACACAAAGGATATGGGGGCAAGTATCTCAAGACAATTCCTGTGTTTCAGAAAGCTTATCAATCCCGAAGAACTTTCTGCTATTAAGATCTGGACAAATGAATTAGAAGACAAGTTCAGAAACAATAGTGAATTTGATATTACCAGGCCAATCAATTTAGACCCAGGATATTTGACACACTGCAATCTTATACTTGCTTCCACAAAAGATTATTACCACAGAATTCATCTTCAGAATGGCATTTATGCGGAAGTCACACTATTTTATCAACATGAGGTTTTTAAGAATCTGCCGTGGACATATCCTGATTTCCGGACAGAGGAGTATAAAAACTTTTTCCTAAAGGCAAGGACTTTATATGCAAAAGACATTAGTAATAATTAAGCCCGACGCTGTACAGCGTCGTTTGGTCGGCAAAATAATCAAAAGATTTGAAGATAAAGGGTTAGAAATAATAGGATTAAAAATGACTGTTATCTCAGAAGAACTGGTAAAAGAGCACTATTCAGCTCATGTTGGTAAGGATCATTATGAAAAACTTGTAAAATTTATGACTTCCGGGCCAGTGGTGATGATGGCTTTAAGAGGAAAGAAAGCGATAGAAGTTACACGAAAACTCATGGGATCCACATTCGGACACGAGGCCAATCCAGGAACAATAAGAGGTGATTTCGCAATAAGCAAACGTTTTAACCTGCTTCATGGTTCAGACTCAGAAGAGTCAGCGGAAAAAGAGATTTCCCTCTTCTTTGAAAATGGAGAGCTTATACAAAACGACCAGTCAGGCCTGAAATGGATATACGATCTGTCCGGCAACCCGACCGATGAAAACTCCTTTTAAATGCAATTAAAAACATTCATAACATTAATAGTTCTGCTTGTTCTCCTCATCCTCCCTGTCGGTTGTGCTACACATAGAGTCAGTCCTTACACTGGTGATGAACTATTAGATAGACCAGGAATTGATCTCAGAAATATACAGACTCTCTCATTCACAAAAGTAAAAGAGATAATACGTACAGAAAGACTAAGCTTCAATACACTAAAGGCAAAAGCCGACATAAGAGTAACAACACCTGAAATTAATGGAGAGTTCAGGTGTAATGGGATTGTACGATTTCAGAAATCAGGAAAAATTAGAGTATTAGGTTCAAAGTTGGCCAAGACAGTATTTGATATGCTTTCAGATGGAGAGGACTATTGGTTTTACCTGCCAAATGAGAAAGTCGTCTATACAGGGAAGTGTAATGCTGCAAAAAAAAGAGATAGTAGCGTGTATATATTCCCTGATGATATAGCCGCACTTTTAGAGTACGAGAAACTCTTTGAGGGACGGGCCTCCTATATGGAAACAGAGCCGGCTTTCTGGTTAGTCCATATATTAGGCCATAGCGGTGGGACTATCGTCCCATATAGCAGGTTAAAGATGGACAGGATTGATAACACTGTCACGGAGCTCACCATGTTTAATGTTGATAGTAGTATCAGGGCACAGGCATCATTCCAGGATTATGCAATAATAAATGGGCAGTCCATTCCTAAGACAATCATGGTTCATTGGTCGGATACAAAAACTACCCTGACCCTGACCCTCAACAATATTCATATAAACGAACCTCTCAAGCCCGAAATATTCCATTTTAAAAAACCCAAAAAGTCTAAAATTATTGAACAGTAAGGTAGTAAGGCAGAATACCTTCCCCTTCCCCTCCCTAATTTAATTCTATGGTGTAATAGAATAGTTCTATCTGTTTATACATAGGCAATTCAAAAGTCGGCGGGTAACCTGCCCGAATAGGTACAGTCGGGTAAGAAACCCGACTTAACTTGGTGTATAGGAATTTCAATGTTTCTGGTAGGAGCCGTCTCCTGACGGCGATCGTAAGCGTTCAAATGTAATAATTCGATCGCCAACCCGCCCCCGCCAGAATGATTGTCGCCCGCCCGTGCCGGTACGGACGGGGGCTGGCGAACGTACTATTCGGTACGGGCGGGCAGGAGTTGGCTCCTACCGGCGTATTTATGCCGAAGGCTTAACTTGTAATTATGTATTATCTCTATAAGTCTATTTTGTTATTGGAAACTTGACCGTGAAGGTCGTACCCTTTCCAATCTCACTCTCAACCATGATCTTTCCATTGTGCTCATCAATGATGTTCTTCACTATCGTTAAACCAAGCCCGATACCATTTGCCTTAGTAGTAAATAGTGGCTCGAATATCGTCTGGACATTCTCCTTAGAGATACCCACACCAGTGTCCTTAAACTCTACATTAATAAAACCATCCTTAACCCCGGTCTTTATATCCAACCGCCCTCCCTCTGGCATTGCCTGCACTGAATTGGATATAATATTGTCAAATACACTCAAAATGAGAGAAGGATCTAATTCTGTTACGGGAAGCTCATCGTCCAATTGTGTCTTGATAATAATGCCTTCCCTTCCTTTATAATTTGCAAGAACATCCTTAATAATACGGCCCACATCTTGTTGCATTAGAGTCAATGATCTTACCTTGGTAAGGTCAAGAAGATTAGTAATAATGTCTCCAGAGTGGTCGACACTCTTATCTATTATGGTCAGATGCTTTTTTACCTTCTCATCTGCTTCCTTCAGTACCATACTCAAATAATACGACGAATTCTTAATGGTAGCCAGTGGGTTACGTAATTCATGAGCAATACTTGCTGAAACCTGGCCTACTGTAGCCAACTTCTCTTTACGCACGAGTTGATTTTGTGAATACTTCAGTTCTTTTGTCCGTTCTTCTACTAAAGCTTCTAAATGGTTTCGATACTCTTCCAATTCCAACTCAGCTTTCTTGCGTTCTGTAATGTCGCTCATAATTGTCAAGCACTCGGTGTCCTTCTGGCCAGTATCGCGCGTTGCCTTGCATTCCAGTTGAGCATAAAAATGAGTACCATCCTTTTTTTTCATTACAAGCTCACGACTCCCACTCTTTCCTTTTACTTGACAAACGTCTTTACGTTGCAGGTAGAAGACATCCTGATACTCCTTTGTTATGAACAGACCCAGTGGCTTGCCAATCAAAAAATTTCTCTCTTCCCCGAGCATTTTAGCACCTGTCAGATTTGCTTCCAGTATAATACCCTTATCGCTTATAGTAAAATACCCAACCGGTGCAAGGTGATAGAGATGAGAGTACTTGTCCCTTGTTTTCTCAAGTTCTGTTTGTACCCTCCGAAGCTCTTCATTCTGCATATCCAGCTCAATCTGGTGTACCTGCAGCTCATGTACCAGTTTGTGGACGTCTTCATCTGAGAGTTTTTTTAGATCTATTGTCTCAGGATTGAGCTTTTTCTCCGCTTTTTTGCGGAGATCAGAGACATTTTTCTCTTTTTGATTTTCTTTTTTCATTTTTGTTAGCTTCCTGATAAATACTATAAAAAAAATACGTGATTCTTTCCTCAACAAACGCAAGGCTTAAGCCTTGCCCTACGTTCTTGCACGCATGGGCACCCCGCCATACGGCCCTGTATGCCGTGTTTTCGTAGGGCGACCCTTTAGGGTTGCCTCATTATCCATAGAAGTGTTTTCCAACAAACGCAAGGCTAAAGCCTCGCCCTACGTTCCTGCACGCATGGGCACCCCGCCCGCCCTAACGTTCCCATTCGGTATGGGTATAAAACTACACCCTACGTTTCGTTTATATCAAATTCGAAAGAGCCAAGAAATTCATATTGTGTAAAATCCTCAACAATACCCTTCCTGACTGGATTTGCAAAAATATAATTAGCTACGGTTTTTGTATCTTCCTCACTTCTCAATACGTGTTCGTAATAGTTAATTTGCCATAATTTTGATCCATTTTCTTTTTTATAGTAGTATCCGGTCTTTTGCTTATATGCCGATATAAATATCTTCATATCGGACTCATAATTCTTACCTTCAATTAAAAGATGCAGATGATCCGGCATAAAACAATAGACCAAAATCTTAAAGCCATACATTCTTGATTGAATTCTTAAAGCATCAAGGAGATGGTCAACAACCGATTTATCGGTAAAAATTGTGATTTTTTCATACGTACATATAGTTACAAAATACCGATAGCGACCTTTGTATTCAAAGTGTTTCAGGCGTATACGTTTTTTATATTTAATATCCATATTATATTTCGTGTCACAAACTTCCATGTTTGTACCTGAAGGTTCGTAGGGCGACCCTTTAGGGTTGCCTCATTATACATAGAAGTGTTTTCCAACAAACGCAAGGCTAAAGCCTTGCCCTACGTTCTTGCACGCATGGGCATCCCGCCATACGGCCCTGTATGCCGTATTTTCGTAGGGCAATCCTTTAGGTTTGCTTAATTATTCATACAGGAATGTCTGCCCTACCGTTGTTATTTGTTACTTATTTTTTTACCAACCTTCCCGCTCCTGCTGATTTCAACACCATAAACATTAACACAATCTGTTCCTGTAACCGGTACAAACTGTAATGAGAAGATTGCACTGCTCGCTGTAACCTCAATTTTTTTGGTTTTTTGAGAGCGGAACACCCTCTTTAACGTTTCTATTAAGTCTTCATATATTGGTTTATTAACCTCTGTGTTCCATTCACTTAATAAAGGCTTGCAGGCACTGTTGGCATACACAATAGTGCCGTCTCTTTTAACTCGTAGCACCGGGTTAGGATTATAATCAGGAAATACAATAACGCTTGTTAATTTATCTGTTTTTTCTTGTTTTGCTTTAATCCGCTCAGTAACATCCTCAATGGCCAGAAGAATTAAACTCTCTTCTCCGCAAATTATTTGCCGTGCATTGAGCATCATAGTTTTTTTACCGATAGATTCAAAATCATGCTCAACTTCAAAATCATTTATAACTCTCTTCTCCGGTAAGACTTTTTCCAATAATTTCCGTAGCTTTGGAATATTCCACTGCCGGTTTCCAAGATCGTAAATTAAACTGCCTTCCGTTTTTCGTTCTGAAACCATGAATGTCTGATAAAATGATACGTTTGCAAATTTTACACGCATGTGGGAGTCCAACACTACAAGCGACTCACGTATCGTTTCAATAATGTCCTCCGCATATTTACGTGACGCTTGCTCCTTAATCTTCAGATTAGCGGCCTTAGTTATATCCACAAACGTCAATACGATACCATCAATCATATTTTCTATTGTGCGATAGGGTAAAATACGTAAACTATAGTAGCTGCCGTCTTCGACCTGGATCTCCTGCTCTCTTTGAACTAACGTATTCAGCACCGTTTCCGCATCCTTATAGAGCGTATCGGAGTTGAATTTTGCCGTAATGTCGCCAATAGGGCGATTAATGTCTGACGGCAGCACATTAAATAATTTTGCCAGTGAAGGGGTAAAGCGAACTATACTCAGCTTGGTATCAAGGAAAATAGTAGCAATATCAGTGCTTGCAAAGAGATTGTTTAGGTCGTTATTGACGAGTGTGAATTCGCTTACCTTATTCTGGAGTTCAGCGTTTACGGTTTCCAGTTCCTCATTGGTGGACTGTTGCTCCTCTTTAGAGGTCTCCAACTCCTCGTTGGTACTCTGAAGCTCCTCGTTGGTAGACTGCATCTCTTCATTAGTAGACTTGAGCTCTTCGTTGGATGTCTCCAGTTCTTCGATCGTGGTCTGCAGATACTCCTTTGCAGACTTCAGCTCCTGTTTCAGATTCGTTATCTGCGGGTCTTCTTTTCTGATTCTACCCGAGGTAGTTTTACTCTTCACGGTCTTTTCAAGAGGCTCCTTTTCCTCAAAAATGACCATTATCATCTCTTCTGCATCTTCTCCAGAAGAGATGGGTTTAACGGTCAGATCGACCGTCCGGAAATTACCATTATCCCTCACCTTCAACCCCCTGCTGACAATAGTCTCTCGTTTTTTGCCCAGCTTATGGAAAATGGAAGTCAGTTTGTTTCGTATGTCTTCTTGTGCAATCTTCAGTATTTTATAGACCGGGTCAAGAGCCTTTGTTATCTGGTACGCATGCATCTG
>JAIQZR010000069.1 GCA_021777035.1 Candidatus Scalindua sp.
GTTCTTCTTTCCTTCTGCTTCATTCGTAATCTGATCTCTCATCTGCACAGCCTTGTTAACGGCATCAAAGGCATCCTTAACCTCACCCGGCGGGTTAACACCCTTCAGGTTTACTACCTGTATATCAATTCCACAGCCATAAGTATCCAGTACTGTTTCTATCTCAGTCTCTGCAATTCCCTCTATCTTTCTTCTGCCAATAGTCAGCACTTCGTCAATAGACATGTCACCGACAATCCTTCTCATTACGGCTTCACTAACGTCTCTTATGACACTCTTGACATCCCTTACATTAAAGAGAAACTCTTTCAGGTTTTTAATCTTGTATCTTATTACCCAATGCACATCGGCACAATTCCTGTCCCCGGTCAGCATGAGAGAGACATCGCTTGCACCTCTGAAATTGTAATCAATCATACTCTCTCTACCGGAACTAACCGTTCTATAGCCAAACTCTTCGTTGTATATACGCTTAACCTCTCCGACATATACCCTGTCAATACCAAAAGGCAACTTAAAATGCAAACCCGGCCCGACAGTCTCCGTATATTTACCAAACCTTAACATTGCGGCCTCCTGATTGGCCTTTATCGTAAATACCGAAGAATACCCAAGTATGATAATACCTATAACGAACGCTATTGGTAACATATACTTCTTAAAAGGGTCAAATTGTGTTTTATCAAACTTGAAATCCGGTTTATCACCGTAACCATTCATAATTTATCTCTCATTCAAAGTGTTTATCGCTCAGCTTAAAAAGTAAAATAATCTATCTTACATAGCAAGATCCACAGCAGCTAAGGACTTTATGTTCTATTTGTCCCCAGAGAACCTCTCCGGACTCTCCCTGCTTAACAATATCATTAAGATGTTTTGTCAGGGCCGTACTCCTCTCATCGGTAAATGTTCCTTGAAATGGTATTCTATACATTTCTTTTTCATTAACATAAACTAAAAGCTTACCGTTATCTATATGGTTTCCATCACCAATCCTGTCTTTCCCCAGGCAAAGATAAGCTAGAGTAACAATATTATTCTGTCTATCACTGTATTGTATAATGGTTAATCTAACTCTTAATATCTTCAGTTTGATAATCTTCTACACTACAAGATGACGTCTTGTTGACTACAAATGAGTTGAATTTTTCGGTGTATAGCAGAACCGTCCACACAAAAGAGGAATGGCTCCACGTGAGCGGTGAAACAGAGAGTGGAGCACCGTTTACCGGGTGTACCTGTTCTGCAAGCACACCGGAAGGAAGGGCATTCTTCGTACACCATTCAAGGTAGGGAATGGCCTCACGAAGTTCATGAAGACTTTCGGCACGAGCTATATAATACTCTGCCAACCAGAGTGTTGAGATAAACCAGGGATTGCCGGGAATATCCGCCGGGCTATCACTCGGCCGCTGATAAACATCATTCTGGTATCTGGCACAGCCTTCAACAGGGGTCTTTAGCCATAATTGCTGATGTATTGCCTCCATTGTTTCGACCATCCGAGGGTCTCTGGGAGACAATACTCCCAGGAAAGCGAGTGCAGACAAACTGACATCGATCACTTCATCGAGTTCATAGCCTTTGCCTTTTCTGTAGCCGGAGCGGGCGTACCTCTTTAGACCTGTGTGGTAAAGATGTTTAGTAAGGCTTCCTTTTATTTCTTCGGCTGTTTTGTCATATTTCTCTGCCAATGAGGTATCCAGAAAGAGTCTTGCAAAATTCGCCGCCGCCCTGAGACCGGCGATCACTGACGCTACGGTATAAGTATGCACTCCAAAACGCTCTTCCCAGAGGTCATAGCAGGGGATTGGTAGTTTCGTATCAGGATCGCGATGAGTTACCATAAAGTCAGCAGATTTTTTAATAAGTGTATCATAGAAAGGTCTGATGAATTCAATGTCCTTCGAACTCTCATAGTGTATCCAGAGTGCCCAGAGAATCAAAGCAGTAGAGTCCTCCTGTATCGGGAGGACTTCCTTTCCATCCACCAACCAGGGATGCCAGTTACTGGCCAGTGATCCATCAGGATTATAATGCTGGTAAAGATATCCTTCCTCTGTCAGGACACGAGCGCAAAAGTCAAAGAATTTCATGCATACATGGGTGTAGCCGGCCTTTGCCAATGCGGCGGCTACAAAAGCTCCATCACGTCCCCACATGTACGAATATGTGTCTCCTCCAAAATGGACTATATCCGAATCATTTGCCGCAATGATTGCTCCCCTGTTGTCTATCTGGGTTCTTATAATCAGGAGACTGCGGTTGTATAAGTTAATGACAGATTTTGGCAAGTCTCCAAAGGACCTGGATTCTTTCGTAACCCACGCTTTCCAGTAATCTGATGTGCGTTTTATCAACTCATCCGGAGTCTTCTCTAACACCTTCCGGTTAAGCTGAGACACCTCACTGTAGTTCGTGCCTGCTGCAATCCAGTAATGAGCTACAGCTTTTCCTTTTGGAGGCACATCCAGCCATATCCCAATAGCAGAGTCGGCAGCTCCCCATGAGATCTGGTTCCCATTAAGTAGTCCGCGCTCAGCGCTATGCCATATCCCTTCCCTTCCTGGCGATTCCTTGCGGCAACATGCATAGTGACTTACCCCTTCTTCTTCAGAATTGCAACAATTAATGAGAAAGTAGCGATTGGCCTTATAGTGGATTATGGAGCTGGTTCGTGGATCAAAATAGGCAGTGTCTGCGATATCATAGCCATAAAGATAAAAATCCTGACAGAAAAATAGCCTTACCTGACGCTCATTCTCCTGCAGATTTATCACCTCGATCTCTTTAATATATACATTCAACTCCATATCAACCACGTCATGGCAGCGCAGCTCCAGACCCAGGGACTCGTTTTTTAGAGATACATTAGTAACAAGGGTGTTGTTATAATACTTTAAGCTTTTGTCCCATTCCGAACCCGTCCAGGAGCAGCGTCCATCCACCCACACTCCGAACCGGAAAGGGTCACCTTTTGAGTGATGCTCCTGTCCTATATAGGGGAAATACACGTCCCTGATCTGATAATCGGAATCAAAATTAAAGAGAAGATTGCCGTTGCTTACCGGAATGTCTTTAGGCATAAGTTTATAATGTGGCTATCGCGCCACTGAGTAGAGGTTCAGCAAAATAGTCGTCTGTCAAACTGCTGCAGCTTTCTGATATTTTGTGGCTGTCGATTAAATAATGATATAATTCTGAATATTTATAGGCCATACTGGTTATGGAAAAATGGTCCTGTACATGACTCCTGCAGTCATCCGGATCAATAGTGTTTACTCGACTGATTGCTTCAATCATTGCATCGGTTGAGTCTACCACAAACCCGGTTTTTCCGTCCATTACTATTTCAGGAACAGCTCCTCTGTTTAAGGCGACTACCGGTGTTCCGCATGCCATCGACTCGACAAGAACCAGCCCGAATGGTTCTCCCCATTGTATAGGGAATAAGGTGGCCCGCGCATGCCGGTACCAATGTTTTTTATGCTCGCTGCTAATCTCTCCGATATAGATAATCTGTTTGTCGCAGTCCAATAAAGGTTTTATAACCCGGGTATAATAGTCATTATCAACCGAATGTTTCCCAACTTCAACGGAGAGATCGATAGAATTATTCAGGCCTGCAAAAAACTCCCTGTCGGCGGGTTTGTTCTGAACACAGCCGGCAATGATAAGCTTAGAGCCAGTTTTTTTTGCGATTTCTATGGCCTTGTCCTGGCCCTTGTCCTGGGTTATCCTTCCAATAGTAAATAAATAACTTCCTTTATCCGATTCCTCTTTTACCGGGAATTCTTCAACGTCAATCCCATGGTAAACAACATTCTCCGCATTCACCAGTTCACTATACTGCTTTTTTTGATATTCGCTTATCGCAATACAATATACCAGGGGAGAGGCAAGAAAATGATTTACCCAACGCTGGTAAGCGCCTCCAAGGGAGCTGTCTTCTGCGGATACGTGAAGGGTCATTACAATCGGCACATTCATTTTGAATATACTATCATACATGAACTCAACCGCCTTTGGATCATGGGCGTGTATGATGTCAATGTCCCCCCTCCTTGCCCTGTACAACGCCTTTGAAAGGTGCATATTCATGGTCTTATGCTTTTCAGTGGTATTGTCGCTCCAATAATCACCAGTGCTCCTATCGATAGTCGCGTGATGTTCCCCAAAAACACTTGAGTCACCTGAACAGGCAACTATCGATTTGTGACCTGAAGCATAGAGCCCTTTGTCTATATTGTAAATAACCGTTTCTATGGGGCCATAACCAAGGTTCGACCTGATCGGCTGATTAAGCGTTGCCACGTGAAGCACTGTCAGTTTTTCTTGCTTTAAACTTATCATAATTATACATTCATTCTCGTTACAGCATGTTATGTTTTAAAAGTTCTTGGATTACCTGGATATATTTTTGCCTCAACCGTTCCCGCATTATCATACCCAATTTTTTGAAAATAACATTTGCATTTAGTATGAGTATCGCCTTGTCGCAGACTCAGCAAAAAAAACCACTTCAGCCTACACGCATTCCGAGGCCGGACAACTGTCTAATATCTTGATAATTTATGGTGAAGATTTTAAGGAAACCGTGTGATGCTGTTGTGTTCCCTAGATGAGTTGGTTGCCGCAATCTATACAATACTTATTTCTATCTTTTCTTCTTTCAGCATGTTCATCTTCACTGCAGTTTTTAATGGATATATCTCCATTTACTACCTCGCCACACATTGGACAGGCGTGCACAGGAGCATTAATACGGCCGTGATTAAAGTTTAGGCATCTATTATTCTGTATCATTTTCTCTACTCATCATTTTTTGAGTATGCTCTTTAATATACTTTACTACATCACCAACGGTTTGCATTTTCTCTGCATCTTCGTCAGATATTTTCACGTCAAATTCGTCTTCAAGTTCCATAACAAGCTCTACGATATCAAGTGAGTCTGCTCCCAAATCATTTACAAAAGATGTTTCAAGCGTAACCGGCTTACCATCTTTGCAAAGTTGCTTAATAATTATCTCTTTTAATCTTTCTTCTGTTGACATGTTGCTCCTTATAAAGTTTGCCTTAGGGTGCATAGCTCCATTTGTCCAGTTTCCCTTTTATAGAGAATTCTTCAATCTCAATAATGTAGCGCAACACATAGGACAGAAATATTTTTATTTACCTACCGTCTCCTACACTGTCTAAAAACCCTTCCAGCCTTCTACTTCTGGTAGGATGTTGCAATTTCATCACAGCCTTTGCCTCAATTTGCCTTACTCTTTCGCGTGTTACCATAAATCTCTTACCAACTTCTTCAAGCGTATACGTATAGCCATCTCCAATGCCATAGCGAAGCTTAATTATTTCCCTTTCGCGATATGTAAGTGATTCCAGTACGCTTTCTATCTTCTCTTTAAGCATTTCTTGAGCGGCAGCAAGAACAGGAGATTCTGCTTTATCATCTTCTATAAAATCACCAAAAGCGCTATCAGCGCTTTCTCCCACTGTCTTATCAAGAGAAATTTGATGTCTTGAAATTTTCAATACTCTTCTTGCCTCAGACACAGAAACTTTTATCTCCTTTGCCATCTCTTCAATACTAGGTTCTCTGCCGTTCTCTTGAAGTAATTTTTTTGAACCATTTCTTAGCCTGCTCATTGCCTCAATCATATGCACAGGTATTCGGATAGTTCTTGCTTGATCAGCAATCGAGCGAGTTATGGCCTGCCTTATCCACCAGGTAGCGTAAGTACTGAATTTAAAACCTCTTCTATATTCATACTTATCAACTGCTCTCATTAATCCAGTATTTCCTTCCTGTATGAGATCCAGAAAACTTAGACCACGATTCCGGTATTTTTTCGCAATGCTTACTACCAATC
>JAIQZR010000070.1 GCA_021777035.1 Candidatus Scalindua sp.
GCCCCTGCGTAAAACATCCAGCTCTGTACGTCACGTAGATTTTCTTCTCTTCCCCCGGCAACCTTAATTCCTTTATCAGGCAATATGAAACGGTAAACGGCTATTATTTTCAATATTTCCATAGGTTCTAATGAATTTTCCGCAGACAATGGAGTGCCTTTTACGGGACTGAGAAAATTCATAGGTATTGTATCAACATCAAGCTCCTTCAGTTTAAAAGCCAACTTCAATCTGTCCACGACACTCTCACCAACACCAAAGATACCACCGCTACATATCTTCAATCCGGCACCCTTTGCAATCTTAATTGTATCAACTCTGTCCTTATGGGTATGTGTTGTACATATATTTGGATAGTAATCCTCCGATGTTTCAAGGTTATGATTAATCATCTCAACCCCGCTTGAGACCAGTTTCTCAGCCATTTTATTCGTAATCGTACCAATTGAAGTATGAACAGGAGGACCGTCCTTTTTTGACAATTCATATGCGTCATCACATATTTTGTCAAAATTATCACTCCCTTCCAGACTATATCCGCTCGTTACAACTCCAACACAATCTGATTTATACTCTTTTCCTTTTTCCACTGCCTCCGCGATCTTCTCTTTTTCAATCAATGGAAATCTTGAAATCTCAGTTTTGTAACGGCTGGATTGTGAACAAAATCTACAGTCTTCTGAACAACTCCCCTGCCTGGCGCTGATTATGGAACAGAGATCGACAACATTATTGAACGAATTATACCGTATGCGATTAGCCCAATAGAGCAGGTCATAAATCTCTATCCCACTTATCTCCATCAAATAATGAGCTTCATCATACGATATCTCATTCTCTTGCAAGACACTCTTTGCTATTTTTTCTATTTTTGAATTCATATGTTGTGTTTAAACTTGTTTAAGGTACCTAAGGGTTCACGAAAAAATAACTTTACTCTTTGGACACTTCACGTAACTGTTTATACTCTTCGCAGATATTGTCCCAAACCATTTCCGGCCGATCCGAACTGATGTATGTCATACAAGCACCACCCTCAAAACACCATGTTGCAATATTTCTTACACCTGAATCAAAAGCCGCCTTAATGGCAATAGACACCTCTTCTTCCCGCCCTGCGGGAATTCGGTACCCCTGTATCCATATTTGAGGCTCTTTATCATACTCCTTACATAACCGGACGACCTCTCCGGAGACCTTCTCCACAAAATCACCCACAGGTTCATTGTACGAAACCCAGTATGGATCACTCCCAAATATATCAATATTTTTCAGTTTCACTACTTTTTCCCACTCATATATACCGTATTTAGGTTCACTGTATGGAAGGACACAGACTGCATTTTTAAGCCCTTTACTTGAAGAGTGATCTGATAAAAATTCTAGAAAATTCAGTATGGTTTCCTGTCTAAAAGCCATTACATCATTTGTAAACTCCTGGGGCATTTCATAGCCGAAATTATTCTTGAAAATATCTTTGCATGTTGGACAGGTACATCCCCATATTTTTCTTGTTTTACCAAATAATTCGGTAAATTCTCCATAAAAGAGATGCGGCTCATCCCAGAAGACACCATCTGCTCCAGTGCTTGCAGCAAGGTCTATCCATTGTGACATTTTATCTCTAAATGACCTTGAATTAATGCATGCCTTATTTACATTAATATCACCTTCTGTAAAACTCAACCTCTGCCTTGCCTCCGGAAACAATTTCACAAAAGCCGAAAATGATTCTCCACCGAAAACTCTGCCAATTCCCCACGGATCCAGAAACACCTCTAGCCCGATATCCCTGCTCATTCGCACAATATCAACCATGGTTTGGGAATGATAAGCAACATCGTGTTCACTCATTGTATGGACAACAAGAGAGCACCCATCTTGTATCATTTTCTCCATATCTTTTTTGACATGCCTCAATGTCCTGTTACCGAAATAACTTGCCCCTAATTTCATAATAATCCTTTATCACTAACCGGAAGTTAAAAAATGCCGGGTAAGAAACCCGACCTACGAGTAAAAAAACATAATATTTTTGTAGGGCGGGTTTCTTACCCGCCGACTTTGAATTTCCTATACGTTGAAATAGTCATTCCAAATGTACTATCCAGCAGTAACTATTCACCGCAAAGACGCAAAGGACGCAAAGTTGATATTTAAAAGAAATACTGATGTAACGATTATGAGAACTGTATATTTTTCTGACAAATATTCTTCTGCTCCACTTTTTTATGTTTTTCTTTGCGATCTTTGCGTCTTTGCGGTGATAAAATAGTTACGCTGAATAGTTACATCCAGCAGCGAATTTCTGTAGATTAATCAGAAATGTCTGTCTAAATAGCCCATGCACTCCAATACTACTTCTACTAAATAATTCTGTCAAGATAATCTATACCCAGGTCTTATACATTAATTAAAAATGTGCTTGAATTACATTATCACATTTGATATAAGACGGGTGTAACAGGCCCTGCGATGTGCGTGTAAAGAAGAAAGATTTTTTAAAACCTACAGACGTCGTATCGGGAACTTTTTTTTGCTGGCCTTTATCTTTACTTAACGGGGAGATTGGTTAACAAAGAGTACCCACCTTGAGAAAGGGTTGACAAAAAATATTCTTCTCACGGCAACAGCGGGGTCTTTTACATTTATCGCCACACCTCTTTTTTTTTACCTTGTGAAACCAGTCTTTAGGTAGTCCAACAAACCACCGGTTGTAAATCCACAAATTAAGTACATACGCTATTTATCACGTACCCTTAGCCTGGTAGAGACAATCCCCAGTAGTAATGATGTAATCAACTCTAAGTAAAATAACGTTAGTCAGATTGAATACCGATTGGTATAATCTTACGCCTTGCAATATTATAAAACGTAGTTTTCTACCACATCTAATTTAACAAATACTAATTATGAGCAATAAAGAATATGACTTCAACAAAATAGAGAAAAAATGGCAGGATTTCTGGGGCGGAAGCGGTCTATTCCGAGTAGATGAAGAGTGTCATAAAAATAAGTTTTACTGTCTCGTTATGTTTCCATATCCCTCAGGCACACTCCACGTTGGACACGGAAGAAACTATATTATAGGAGATGTTGTATCCAGATACAAAATTATGAAAGGTTTCAAGGTACTCTCCCCTATTGGATGGGACGCCTTTGGCCTGCCTGCTGAAAATGCAGCAATAACAAACAGTATTCACCCCTCCATACATACAAAGAACAACATCAAGAAGATGAAAATACAGCTCGAAAGATGGGGTGTGGGTTACGATTGGGACAGAGAAGTCACATCCTGCAGTCCTGATTATTATAAATGGACACAATGGATATTTCTTAAACTGTTCGAGCAGAACCTCGCATACAAAAAAAAGGCTGCCGTAAACTGGTGTCCCTCTTGTGCAACAGTACTGGCAAATGAGCAAGTAGTTGATGATCTTTGTGAAAGATGTGACACAAAAGTCAAACAGAGAGATCTTGAGCAGTGGTTTTTTAAAATTAGTGATTATGCACAGAGGCTGCTGGATGACCTTGAAACACTCGATGGATGGCCGGAAAGAGTAAAGACAATGCAGGCAAACTGGATTGGTAGAAGCGAAGGAGCAAGAATCAACTTCAATTTGGAAGGGAGTGACAAAACCGTCCCATGCTTCACGACAAGACCGGACACTATCTTCGGAGTTACGTTTATGTCTCTGGCCCCGGAACATCCATTAATAAACGAATTAATAGAGGGTACGGAACACGAACAACCTGTATCGGATTTTGTAGAAAGGGTCAGAGGGCAGAGCACCATTGAAAGGACATCGGAAGGCACTGAAAAGGAAGGAATTTTTACCGGTAGATATGTAATCAATCCTGTTAACGGAGAGAGGGTTCCTTTATGGGTTTCTAATTACGCACTAATGGGATATGGAACCGGCGCAGTTATGGCCGTACCAGCTCATGATCAGAGAGATTTTCAATTTGCAAAAAAATACAATCTGCCCATAAAGATAGTCATTAATCCTATTGACAATGATACCGCCCTAATGCCTGATGAGTTGAATGAAGCATTCGTTGAAGATGGAGTACAGATTAATTCAGACAGATTTGACGGTACACCAAACAGAGAAGCTATTCCGGAGATCATCAACTTCTTTGAAGAAAAGGGAATAGGAGAAAGAAACATAAATTACAGGCTGAGAGACTGGTTAATCTCAAGACAACGGTACTGGGGTGCGCCGATACCAATTATATATTGTGAAAGCTGTGGCACAGTACCCGTACCGGAGAAGGATCTCCCTGTTCTCCTGCCTGATCATGTAGAATTCAAACCGCATGGTCGCAGTCCGCTTGATGATGTAGATGAATTTGTCAACACCACATGCCCAAAATGTGGTGGTAGTGCAAGGCGTGAAACCGACACGATGGATACCTTTGTTGATTCCAGTTGGTATTATCTCAGATATATCTCTTCTAAAGATAACACCCAGGCATTCGATTCGGAAGCCGTAAACAGATGGTTGCCGGTTGACCAATATATCGGAGGCATCGAACACGCAATTTTACACCTCCTCTATTCAAGGTTTATTACTAAAGTCTTTTATGATCTCAAACTTACAAACTTTAATGAACCTTTTAAAAATCTTTTCACTCAGGGCATGATCATTAAAGATGGGGCCAAGATGTCCAAGTCAAAGGGTAATGTTGTTAATCCTGATCTGATCACTGATAAGTACGGTGCTGACACACAAAGGCTCTATACGCTATTTATCGCCCCACCACAGCGAGACGCGGAGTGGAATGACAGGGGTGTAATAGGTTCATACCGTTTTCTGAACCGACTATGGAATACGATTACGTCATTTGAAGAGCATTTTAAAAACATTCTTGATAGAGAGATCAGGCCTGAAATGTTTCCAAATGAGACAAAAGAGCTTTATAGACAGACAAACATAACGATTAAAAAAGTCACTGAAGATATTGAAAAATCCTGGAGCTTTAACACCGCTATCGCCTCAGTAATGGAACTGCTCAATAAGGTCATAGATTTTAGTGCTGAGTTAAGAGATCAAGATTTTAATGATGAGACGGTTGTTAATGATTTTAATGTATTGAGATATTCTCTTGAAGCCAGTGTGACAATCCTGGCCCCGCTTGTTCCTCACATATGCGAAGAACTTTGGGAGATACTCGGACACAATCCCAGCATCTTTTCCGTACCCTGGCCAAAGTATGATGAAGGCGCTATTGCTGCCGACCGGATAGAAATGGTAATACAGATAAACGGTAAGGTCAGAAGCAAATTGATCGTGCCATCAGGAATAAGTGAAGAGGATTTGAAATCACTCGTGCTGGAAGACAAAAAGATAAATGAAAATCTGGATTGCAAGAAGATACTAAAGACAATAATAGTCCCCAACAAACTGGTGAATCTTGTTGTTAAGTAAAACCTGGAACCTCTCCTTGTATCGTCAGGTTAGATAAAAGCCGAGGCAGACGCGCTTCACATCGCTATCTCTTCAGCGCATTACGTTGAAACTTCTCACTTGGAATTGTCGTCATATTGATAATCCGGCAACAAAACCGCTCCTTAGATCCATTTGTGCGGTAGCCGGTTATTCTTGTCCGGAAATCTGTATACCCCTTTTGAAATGTTGGAGATAAGGTCATATGAAGAATGAAATATTGGAAGAAGTATGGCGTTGCAGAGATGAGTTTGCGAAAAAACACGACTATGATATACACTCCATGGTTATTAAACTACCCCGCAGGGATCAAGTTAAGCCTTCGGCAAAAATACGCCGGTAGGAGCCTGTCTGCGTGCACCGCACAGGCAGGCCAACTCCCGCTGGCGACCGAATTCTTAGACAATGATGATGTCGAGTCACCTGCCCGACTTCCAATGCATTAAATCAAAAGATAAAAGTATTTTTCCTTTGCGCTCTCAGCGCCTCCCTGTCCTCGGCGCTTTTTGTCCGGGGAGCGTTAAGCTCTCTTTTCCTCCCTAATCCCACTTTTCTCCGTGCCTTTGTGCCTTAGTGTGAGTCCGAACTTTTTGCCTTTTTTTCACTCACACCAAGACGCTGAGGTCGCAAAGAAAACACAAAATGAATCAAAAGATAAAAGCTCTTCCCCTCTGTATTC
>JAIQZR010000008.1 GCA_021777035.1 Candidatus Scalindua sp.
GGAAGCCAGGAAACCAAGAGAAAACCAGGAGGATACAGACTTAGCTCTCTACAGGTATACACTTTTTCATTTTGTTACTTTCCTCCTCTACTCTTTCTTTTCTCCGTGCCTTTGTGCCTTTGTGTGAGTCCGAGCCTTTTCTCTTTTTTTCACCTGCCCGACTTCGTCGTTCGGGCGGGCACGGAGGCACAGAGGCACAAAGAAAATATAAAAACAAGTTATCTTCTAAATTAAACTCTTTTTGTTGAATTCATTAAATTAAATCTATAAAACACGGCGACAGAGTATATCTTTTGCGAATATGTGTCAAGTAAAAACCTTGACGCTATAGCTTAAATTACTTGCACTTATGACAAATCGTGTCATTTGAATGGCTTCTACTTTATTGCCGCAAACATACTAAGTATAGGGAGGATTACCGCTGCCGCCGTAAAGCCGACAATGCCGATAAGTGTGAACATTATTATAGGCTCCATGATGCCGAAGACTTTTTTAATCTTTCTGGGAATTTCTTCGATATAGTAGTTTGCCACGTTTCTAAGAGCCCCCCCAAGATCGCCGGAAGTCTCACCTACCGTTATCATCAACAGCGTTTTTTTCGGAAATATCTCATGTTTTCTTAAACTCTCGTTCAGAAACATTCCTCCCGCGATATCGCCCCTTGCTTCTTCCAACGCGTTCTCCATAACCTTGTTTCCTACAAGGTGTTGACATAATTCAAGGCTCTGAACAACAGGAACACCCGCCTCTAAAAGAGACGAAAGATTGTACGCGAATTTCGACACGGTGAGTATCCTGTTAAGTTCACCAAAAACCATAATATTAAGCTTTAGGGTATCAAAAAACAGCGCAAACCCATTCCAATGTCGCCGAGCGTACTTGAAGACAAAAGGCGTAATTATTCCAACTAACAGTACAATCCACCACATGGAAACGCAAAAACCACTTATAGACATAACAACTCTGGTGGGAAGCGGTAGCGGGACGTTAAGGCTGATTAACAACGCAGTAAACTTAGGAACAACGAACGTAAAAAGCAGAAGAATAAGTCCTGTCAACGCAATCAAAACAGTCACGGGATATATTGTTGCCTGCTTTACGTTCGCTTTCAGGGCTGTCTGCCACTCCAGATATCGGATCAGTTCTTCAAAAGTATCCTGCAATTTTCCACTATATTCACCCGCCCTGATTACCCCCAGAATATGGGCAGAGAAAACCTTTGGATGGCTTGATAACGAATCACTAAACGGCTTGCCCTCCTCTACGGAGGATATCATTTCACCAATAATATTTTGGAGGACGGGCGATTCCACCTCTTCCTCTATAGCCCTGAGACCATCAAGGAAAGTGATACCAGCCTTTAACAGGCTACTTAATGTTATGAAAAAATCAATTAGTTCTCTATCTTTAGGGCCACGACTGAAAATAGAAATATTAGTACTGCCTGATTCCTTTTTCTCCGCATCATTCGCTTCTATAAGCACGCTACCTGATTCAGCAAGTTTTGACTCAATGGCGATTATATCAGGAGCGGTCATGATACCCTGTATACTTTTGCCGGTACGGTTAATTCCACGATAATTGTAATCAGGCATATATGGTTATAATTTAGGGATTTAAGGATTGAGGAATTAAGGGATTAATTATTCAATCTCCCCAATCCCTCCAATCTCTCCAATCCTCCAATTCCTCAATTCTTAAATTATTGACAAATCAAAACTGAACTATCTTAAGGACTTCTTCCAGAGTAGTAAAACCATTTAGCGCCTTTTGAATGCCGTCATCTACCATCCTCTTCATCCCCTTCTTCCTGGCAATCCCCTCTATTTCTTTAAGATCGGTAACATTAACAATGAAATTGTGAAATTCGTGATCTACCCTCATTATCTCATATATGCCAAGCCTCCCATGGAATCCAGTGTTGTCGCAGGCTTTGCATCCGGCTCCCTTGTAGAACTTATATTCTGAATTAGAAGGCATTTTAAAATTTATCGCGGCCAGCATCTCTTCTACGTCTTTTATTTCTGTTTTACAGTGATCGCAAATTCGACGCACAAGTCTTTGGGCTATTACAGCACATAATGACGCTGAAACAAGGTAAGGTTTAATCCCTATATCTATCAATCTTGGTATAGCGGCGACCGCGCTATTCGTATGCAGGGTGGATAGGACAAGGTGACCAGTGAGGGAAGCTCTAACGGCAAGATCAGCAGTTTCGGAATCACGTATTTCTCCAACCATTATAACGTCAGGATCCTGCCTTAATATGGCGCGCAATCCCGTAGGGAAATCCATACCCACATCCATGTTGATAGGGGTTTGTCTAATAACTGGTAATTCATATTCGATGGGATCTTCAAGTGTAAGAATACTTTTCTCCAGGGTACTGGCAATTCCAAGCGCCGCATAAAGGGTGCTGGTCTTGCCGCTGCCGGTAGGACCCGTTACCAGTATCAGGCCGTTTGGAGTTTTTAGAATATCATGAAAACTCTTTTCATCATCCGGAGAGAACCCCAGGGAATCCAGATTTAGGGCAACTCTCTCTTTGTCAAGCACCCTCAATACAACTGCCTCACCGTTTGATGTTGGCATTGTAGATATTCTCAAGTCTATAGTTTTTGTATCTGACTTGAATGTGATACGTCCATCCATCGGGATTCTGGTTTCCGTAATGTCCAAATCGGCCATAACCTTAAGCCGTGCGATAATCGCAGATTGAATCTTTTTCGGAAAAAGCACCTCCTGGTGCAAAACGCCATCAATCCTGAAACGAACACGAGTTGCTTTCTCATCAGGTTCAATATGAATATCTGTGGATCTACTCTCTATGGCTGTAGAAATCACCAAATCAACCAGACGTATTACCGGGAACATCTTGCCGGAACTATCATCAAGCCCTTCGGCGCTCTTCGAGAGTATATCTTTGATTATCTGGCTAAATGACTCGTGCTGGCCATAATGTAGCTCAATCGCGTCAAATAATTTTTTCTTTGACGCCGTAACTACATCGACACTTAAGCTGGTCTCCAATTCAAAGGCTTCTATGGCATTAATATTAAGAGTATCCGCTACCGCGGCTTTGATTGTATTTCCCTTACGTTCAAGGGGTAAAATTTGATGTCGTCTGGCCAGTTCATAGGGGATAATCTTTATGAGTTCGGGATCTATGGGGTATGTATTTAAATCAATAACCTCAGAGTCAGACTCGTCTGCCAGATATTCGGTTATAACCTCCTGAGACAGGATTCCAAGGTTTTCCAACGCCTCGCCGAGATACGAACCTTTACTTCTGCTCTCATTCAACGCGAGGTTTAGCTGTACTTCGGAAATGAGCCCGTTTTCCAAAAGCCTTTGTCCTAATGGCTTACGCAGTGGTTTCGTCGTGTTCTCAAGCATTGTTTCTTATCACAAAGATGCCACAATTTATACAATGATAAAACGGACGACTGGTCTTCCAGGGTTTTTTGTTTCTGACATCCTGGACACTGAGATCCATTATGCCAACGTATTCGAAAGAGATAATCTCGACACGCCTCATCGGTTGTTAATTGTTTCTAAAATTCTATACGGGTTTTTGAATACTGCTCCACAGCCCGTATGTACTATATTAAGTGTGAGCAACTTGAGTCAAGCGTGTGCCAGTGAAACACAATTGACTCAAGTTTCAAATCAACTGGAAGCAAGGTAAATAATCAGTTGCGTACCACTATACTTAACCTTGCCGGATGTCGCACGTCGGGCTGCAGTAAGACCTTTATCCAGAATACTATCCACTTTAAGCTGTTGGGCGCTAGTCACACCGGTGAGGACGATTGAAACAACCCGTTTGCCGTCCATATCGTTCTTGTTATCGTCATCCAAATCAAAAGAGTTGACTGCTGTTGCCACTGGCGCTGCTGTACCGGCAAGGCCAGCATATGATCTAAACGTAAGTACAGTCCCAATAGCTGGGCTGGCGACGCTATCAATGTAAGGGCCATCCCAGTTCGCCCATAGTAGAGCGGTGCCCTGTTTTCCTATAAGCTCAACTTGAAAGGATGAGTCATTTGTTACTACCGCTCCAGCCGCGTTGAGAGATTGAAGCGTACCTATATCTTTATACCAATTGGCAACAGCGTTAGTGTAAACCGGAACCTCTCCCGCAAACCTTGTTATCTTAGAATCTTCAATAACTTTGAAAATTTTTGGTGTTACAAAAGCGGCAAGTATGGCAATAACCGCGATCACACCAATCATCTCTATAAGGGTAAAACCGGACTTACTGTTGGATACATTTTTCATCATTACACCCTTCCCATTAAGTTAAAAGTTTTTTAAAATAAATTTTTTTTTGCAACGCGTACTCCTTTAATAAGAGAAGCGTTTCCATGATACTTGTCCGGACAAGAAAATTTTGCCTGGATACAACCGCATAAGTAACTTATTAAGCGAAAAATATCAAGCGAAAAATGTCAAGCAAAAAAAAATGTAGAAAATGCGACCGGAGTAATAAATAGTTTGAATATTAATGCTGCTGACCCACTTTATTTAAACAGATAATCAAAAAGTTTTTTCTCAATGTCAGTTCCCAACCATTTTTCCTTGTTTATGTTCGTGTATAGAAAAGTCAAAGTCGGCAGGTAACCTGCCCGAATAGGTACAGGCGGGGAAACCCGCCTGAATAGCGAAGTCGGGCAGGTTTACCCGACATCATCATTGTCTAAGAATTCGGTCGCCAACCCGCCCCCGCCAGAATCATTGTCGCCCGCCCGTGCCGGTACGGACGGGGGCTGGCGAACGTACTGTTCGGTACGGGCGGGCTGGAGTTGGCCTGCCTGTGCGGTGCACGCAGACAGGCTCCTACCGGCGTATTTATGCCGAAGGCTTAACTTGTACTTGCTAAGGAAGGTTATCATTCTCCAGAAATTCTTCTACCTCCCGGAGAGTCGGAATAGCAGTTCTGCCGCCAATCTCACGACACTTAAGAGCAGCAGTAGCAGAAGAGAATCTCACTGTTTCGTTTAAATCCCATTTTTGTAGTAATCCAAATATAAATGCACCGTGAAATACGTCTCCGCATCCGGTTGTATCGACGGCCTCAACTTTAAATGCCGGTTGATAAAAATATTTCTCAGGAGTGACACAAATACTTCCCTTCTCACCCAGTGTCACTATTACCGTTTTAGCACCAAGCCCCAATAACTCCATTGCTATTGCTTTTGGATCATTAGCACGGGAATACTCTCTTGTAAAATCTTCTGATGCAATAAAGTAATCAGACAAATTTATAAGTGCCAGTGCACCTTCTCTCATACTGCCCGCATCAACAACAATTTTCACCCCTGCTTCTCTGGCATATTGCGCCGCTATCATTGAACTTTCTTTCATAAGTCCATCAAGAAGTAGTACTTTCGCAGCACTTATCACGCCTCTATTTATCTCTTCTGACCTTAAAGGTGTAACAGTCGCCCCGGACCATAAAACCGTCCTCTTGCCAGTCCCTTTCTCTATTACGATAAAAGCGAATTGTGATCTTTTGTCTTTTTCCACAACAAGGTGATCAATGTTAACTGATTCGTTTGTCAAGCCGTCTTTAATCAGACTACCGAAATAATCATCAGATATCTTCCCAATAAACGAAGTTGAAGCCCCAAGTCTTGACAGCGTAACCATTGCCGTTGCTACTGGCCCCCCGCCCTGAATAGTAAGATTGTTTACCTCTTCCTTTGCATTAACATCAGGATATTGTTCTACAACACCTAAATAATCAATACAGCACTGTCCTAATCCCACAACATCGTAACTCAATGTTTTTGCATCTCTCCCATTTTATACTTCAACCCCAGATCATTTATCATCTGCAAATCATCTTCAGGAAGTTTTCCTCTGGTAGTAAGA
>JAIQZR010000071.1 GCA_021777035.1 Candidatus Scalindua sp.
TGCCTATTACCAGGAGGTCTACACTGTTTTCTTTTGCAACTTGTATTGTTTCCAGAAAAGGTTTACCGAATCTTACCATGGGAATTATCTCCCCTTTATCCATTACATCCTCAGGTATCAATGCCTTAATTTTATCTATGGTATCCTCTTCAAGTTTTTGTCTTATACCTTCAGGATTAGTACCGGATGATAAATACCGGGAATCATGGGGGAATTTTTCGATGGTGTGTAAAACATAAAGCTTTGTTTTCATGCACCGGTAAGCACCCAGACAGATGTCCAAAGCAATTTTTGAGTATTCAGAAAAATCTGTCGCGGTAAGAATGCTTTTATTTGGAAATTGACTCATAATGATAACTCCTTCTTCAATGTTCCCTTGTCCGTATTCTCACATGACTTGTACCTCCGTCATTAGAACCGTATTCTCCGTAAAATACAATATTATTTCCTGTGAATTATTGATCTTAAAAGAAACCGGAGAGGATATTTCAAAACTATCGTACAGAATTTTTGGAGTGCAGTGACCGCCTGTCCCCGTCCGTACCGGCACGGGCGGGCGCCAGCTTGTTAGGCAGGTGTCACTGCTTTAATACGCATCATCACGCCCGCCCGGCCAGGCCGTTCGGACGGGGATGATGCACTCCATATTTCATCCAACTATGAAAGTAGAGTTAAAGATCTCCACTGCATTTTATTCAACATAAAATTGAAATTCATACTTAAACAAGATATAATGCGGCATTAAGCATAATAGGTAAAATAAGCTAACGCAAATGGTATACAAAAAAGGTTTTGATCTCATAAAGGCATATCCAACTGAGTTTTCTGAAGAAATTGTATCGGTAAGGTATAGTGGACGGACAGAAAGTTTCAGTTTTTCATTCCCTGAAAAGAAGGTTGAACACATTATAATAAGTTTATGTCCTACCGAACCGTGGGCACTTCCTCACTGGGCTATCCTCAAAGGTAATACGATAAATTTCCTGCACAGACTGGAGAAAGTAAGATCAGAATACTTTCCGGACTCACAGTGTCGCATTGTCGTTGACCGCCGTGAAGATGATCTTATTAATGACTTAATACGGTATGGAAAAGAGAAAGAGTGGTTGCATACGTATAGCATTAAACCTGTTTATCCTTATGACGCACCCGTACTTGTTTTAAAGAATGTTCTCGGGATGGAGATCTCCTTTGGTGAGGATCCTATTAAGCATGGAATTCTCTTATTAGACCCCCAATCCGTCACCGGTATTTATGAGCACTATATATTAAAGAGAGAAAACGAAATACGTCTTATACCGATATCCGGAACAGGCTTACATGAAAACAGGATACTCAAGGTAAGGCCTGGTACTCCCCTTGGAATTGTTTTAGAAAAATATGTCAGAACTGATATCAAACATCGCATCTTTTTCGACGGACTGCTGAACGGTACTGAGGTTGAGGATTTGACGCAAGCGATTAACTGGTTCGTAAAGAATATTGTGGTAATGGAGGAGAGAGACTACAAGACACCTTTCCCTTACATAAGGAGTAACGAACTGCACAACACTACCAGCCTCATGGGAGAGTTGAGACGCTGTGTATACTGCAATTATTGTGATGATATTTGCCCGGTAAATCTTGAACCGGCCCTCTACTGGCACTGTCATTCACGCGGCGAAAAACAGAAGGCACGTATCTATGCATTGGATAAATGTATAGAATGCGGACTCTGCAGTTATATATGTCCTTCAAAATTGGAACTGCTTCAGGTTATTAGAGAATGTAAGTCTGTAAGTTAGGTCGCTATCTCGATAAACACCATCCTTCGACTCCGCTCAGGATGACGACACACTGAGGACTCAAGATAATGTCACACTGAGCGGAGTCGAAGTGTTATCAACATCTACGTACCACGTTACCCTTCTGGGTAAATAACAAAATGAAAATCTTTAAAAGTATTGAAACAATTTTAAATAACAACCTGAATAAGGCAGAAAATTTTGTCCAATCACGCACAAAGGTTAACTTCCTTTTCGGTGCGCTGTTCGAAGCGTGTGACGGCTTAATCAGAAGCACAAAAGATACAGCTAAGACACCGCCATACATTCGGAGCAATATGGATGTTAAACAATACATGGGCGGTGTTCTTGTTGCACTGTTTTTTGGATGGATTTTACCAGCAATATATTTTTATGGTTTTTTATGCGTTGTACCCAAACTTATTGTATCATTAGTGGTCGGTGTGTTTGTAGTAGACGTAATATGGGTCGTACTGGCAAGAGAAGAACGAATAAATGAGGGTGGATTTGTAACCTGTCTGTTTATCCCCGCGTTATTACCGCCACAAGCTCCTCTCTGGCTCATTGGAGTAGGGGCCGCAATAAGCATACTATTTAGAAATATACTCGGTGGAGTTGGCCATAACCTTGTCAACCCTGCCCTGCTTGGACGCCTGTTATTAACAATATGTTTTCCCGCCATAGTAGTCACAGGATGGCAGGAACCTTTCACAGAGATACCAGCCGTCCACTCTTTAATTCATGGAATTGATGCGGTAACACGCGCAACACCTCTCATCGTTTATAAAGAAATTGGTGAAACCGCGTCTTATTTTTCTCTTATGTTCGGTTCAAACACCGGCTCCCTGGGGGAAACGTGTAGGATCTCTATCATCATTATGGGAATATGGTTATGTTTTAAAAGGATCGCAAACTGGAGAATCCCTGTTGCATACTTAGGAAGCGTATTTATCTTTTCCGCGATTTTATCTTTATTGGTTGGAAGTACTGTGGCGCCTCCTATTTTCCAGCTCCTGAGCGGAGGTCTTATCTTTGCTGCTTTCTTTATGGCGACAGACCCAATCACAACTACATACAATCAAATAGGTAAATGGGTCTTTGGTATAGGTTGCGGCCTAATCACGGTTGTCATCAGGAGTTTTACACCAATACCTGAAGGCATAATGTATGCGATACTACTCATGAACCTTATAGGGATTCCGATTCAATCCCTGATACTGAAGATAAAATACAGATAAAAAATGAACGAGTTTAAAATAATACTCATAAGAGTCTTTTCTATCACTCTTATTACGGCTATACCATGTACTATATTGTTGACCCTGTATTTTGCAACTTCGGCAAGGATTGCCGAATACCATGAAATTAAGATCAAAAGATCGGTTCTTGACATATTTGATATTCCATATCGTACGGAAGAAAAACAGTTCCTTGGCTTCAACCGGATAAAGATTGATAAAGAAGACGTACGAACAGTTTTCAATAGCAACATTACCAGAAAGAATACATCAGATATTTCCAGTTCAAAACTATCAGCCAATCCACTGAAAATGTATAAAAAAGGAAAAGAGTTGTACTTGTATTACAAGGACGAAAGCTTAGAAGGTATAGGATTTATTACTACAAAACTTGGTTATGGCTTTAACAAGGCGGCTGACATTTCTCTCTTTATCTGCGTCGGCCCAGATCTGGAAACCATAAAAGGTATAGAGGTACTGGATCATACTGAGACTCCCGGTCTTGGGGGCAGAATGACAGAAGATGAATTTAAAGGACAATTTGTCGGGAAAAAGCTAAAACCAAGGTTATCACTGGTGAGAGGAAGAGAATCAGTCGGCCCGAATGAGGTACATGCCATTACGGGAGCTTCATACACAAGTAAAGGAGTAGAAAATATCATTAACGAAGCGATGGAAACATTCTGGCAGGAGATGGA
>JAIQZR010000072.1 GCA_021777035.1 Candidatus Scalindua sp.
AATGTTTCATCTATACCTTCAAAATGCTCACTAAATCTCCTGGTTTTCCACTCTTCTTTGCCGTGATACAAAATCACGGGAATTACCAGCTTAAGCCTCTCTGTTTGCTTAATATTCGTTTCCCATATCTTTAAAAGATATCTTAATATCTGTAAATACGGACAGGTTACACAGTAACTCTTATGTTCAAATAAAAGAACTATCTTTAGCTCTTTATTTTTGCAAACACAGGTATATACAATATCAGAAAAATGTTCTTTGAGTTCCTCATCAATAAAAAGGGGTCAAGTCTGCCTTTGACCTTTTCAGCACCATAATAAAGTTCTCCTAACGCAATGCTTGGGATAAATACTTCTTGGGTTTCGGCTAAGCGTTCCTTGACTGAATTATCATTAGCAAATAAGGCAATAATAATATTTGTATCTAATAGAACTCTACCAGTCATTCAAATTAACTCTTTCACAATCTTCTTCGATAGTTCGTTTCATTTGTTCCAAATCCCTGGAATCAATCGTACCTGCAAAAGACAATAAACTTCTACCTTTAGCCCCTTTTGTCTTTCTGATAATCAATGAGCTAATAAAGTTTAAAACAACCACTTGTTCTTCATTATCTAACATATTTAGTTTATTAAGCATTTCAGTCTTATATTCCTGTGTAATCACATTTTACCTTTCTTCGTAGACCTGTGTCAAAACCTGATCCACTAACTGGCACGAATTAAAAACCTATTAACCCCGAATGCACACTGATTGACACGGATAAGTTTGAGACCGGAAATCCGACATCGGAGATCGCCCCAGTGAAATACGCTTCGCTTGTCACTCCTGTGAATTTCACGGGTTTAAAGAGGCCTAAAATGGACACAGCTCCGCTATCTCAGTTACATAGTAACAAAGTGCCTAAAGTGCAAAGTGAGCTACCCGCCCGGCAAGCCGTTCGGACGGGAAGTGACTAAAGTTAATGACTTACTTTTAATTTCAGCTACTCACAATTTTACACACTCAGTATCATATAAAGACACAGCAGTCAGGCTCCAAGCGTGTAGAACGCGAAACAGACGCATTCTGTTCAACGATTGAACATTCTAATAGTACAACATGTTTCCGTCAAGGGGAAAAAAGAAAAAAACCCTGACTCACCTGCCCGACTTCGTCGTTCGGGCGGGCACTAAGGCACAGAGGCACGGAGAAAAGTAAAAAAAACAAATCTTATTAACCCCCAAGTTAAATGGTCATTGAATTTAACGGGGCAGGCCCGCCAAACAGCTAGTCGCCCGCCCGGATGAATCCGTTCGGACGGGGGCAGGCACGGATGGACACTGATTGACACAGATGTTTTTTAATCACAAATTTAAAAAATAATGATACGATATCGTTTCAAGTGGAAGAGGGTTTTTATCAGTGTTCATCCGTGTGCATCTGTGGTTGGAAATTAATACACTAATCTCTTCTATCCTATTTTCACCCAATTTCACATCAAAATATTACTCATATACGATTTCCCCAATATTCTGGTTTTCTATGCAAATTAGCAACTGCAACAACTAATATTTCATCTCCTCGATACTGGTAAATAACGCCATAAGGAAATCTACGTGTCTGGCATCTTCTTGTCCTCTTTGAACTTGAATGCCATGCTTTCGGGAATTGAGCTATTCTATTTAATGCGCTTAACATCTCAGTAAGGAATTCATCGCCAAGCCCTAAAGACTCATAATTGTAATACACAATAGCGTCGTCCAATTCGGATTGAGCAATGTCCAAAAAACGAATCTTCATTTATTTGTATTTCTCAAGAATTTCTGCTAAAGATGCAGATCTTAATTTACCCTTGTCATATGCATCTGCTCGACTCTCTGCTTCTTTAGCCCATAATTCATCAATTTCTCTATCTGATTTATCTAAGCTTGAAAGCACCTGGTCTACTAATTTAGCCTTTTCAACAGGTTTTAATGATAAAGCATCTTTAATAATCTCTTTTGTATCAGACATGTTCTTTCCTTTACTAAAAATTTAATTTTAATGCTAAGGGTCTAAATGGGTGTCAACTTGCTAATAACAAATATTATTAACCACGGATGGACACTGATTGACACGGATAAAAACAAATCACAAATTGTAAAAACTGAAAGTCCAATTAGTTGAACTCCTTATTTACCACTGATAAACACCGATTAGCACAGATATTTTCCATTTATTACTGCCACTCCTCTAAGTCAACGTATTTTAAATCTTCAGATACCATCTTTAAATCATCCAAGAAAAGCTTATCCTGCGCTGCATTTTTAAGTTCATTGATTTTATTATTATAATCTTCAGTCTTATTACGGAAAAATATAATGATCTCAACGAGATCGTTTTCCGGAACATGATCAGGGATCTTGATCAGAATTTCATGATTTTTGGGTGTTCTTACAATTTGCTTGATTGCTTCCATATTTTTCCTCTTTTGGGTTTAGGCAAAAAAACGTAAAGAACAAAACTTAAAAACAAAAAACGTTTAGCTAAATAAATTAAGATTGTGGTCAAGTCTGCCGTTGACCTTTCTTTGCCAAATTGGATTGGGGTCAGGATTGGGGTCAAGTCTGCCGTTGACCTTTCTTTGCCAAATTAGGCTAAAGTTGATTATCAAATCTCTACTTAACAACACACCATAGTTAACAATTTTCATTCGTCCAGGAATATATCTTCTACACGATCGGAAATGATAACTTTTTTTCCTATATTAACCACGGATGGACACTGATTCACACGGATATTTACTATTAAGCACCAAATGATAAACCACAAAAAACAAACAAACTTCAATTATCAGGCTTAAACCGCGGAATACGCAGAATATGCAAAATTAATCAAAGAATTTAAGCAACTATAACCTCAACAGGAAGTGGTTGTTTAATCCCAAGAGTCTTGGCCACATAAAGCTTCTCGATTCCTATTACTTTTCCATCTTTATCCTTTTTTAGAATAATACCTTCCCCCGCCTCTTCACAGATATGTTCATCTTTTGGATTACCAAACCATATATCCATGGTGTCACTCTCCTTGTGGTAATACACAATTACTTTGTCCATATAGTCTCACCCTCCTTGAGCTTGTCGGTCGGATACGCCGTTATTAAAAATCCATCTTTTTTAATATGCTTGGCTACGACACAGTATAACCTATCGTGCTTTTTATAATAAAGAAAAACCTCCTCATCGATACTACTTTTTCTAATCTCATCAGGATTTCTTAGGGTTTCTATAACTACTTCCTCTTTATCATGCATTACACTATGCTTCTTAATAATAAGGTATTGCCAATACTCTTTTGCTGTTCTTACCTCAACATTTAATGGGTTTTTAACCTTAAAGTATATTTCCATAGTGTGAGATTGGGGTTAAGTCTGCTGTTGGCTTAACTGCCAATCAGGGATCAATTCTTTATCTTTGATAAATTATAAAAAGCATTAAACCGCAGAATACGCGAAAAGACGCTAAAGTTTTTTAGGTATAATTTAAGGATTAAGAATTCCCGCCTAACAGCTAGTCGCCCACCCGGATGAATCCGTTCGGCCGGGGGCAGGCACTGATGGACACGGATAAGTTTGAGATCGGAAATCCGACATCGGAGATCGCCCCAGTGAAATACGCTTCGCTTGTCACTCCTGTGAATTTCACGGGTTTAAAGATGCCTGAAATTGACACAGCTCCGCCATCTCAGTTACATAGTCGTAACAAGAAAAAGTGCCTAAAGTGTGAAGTGAACTAAAATTAACAGTCCGCTCTCAATTTCAGATGCATACACTCTTCGTTGTATAGATTAAACACTCAATACCTTACAAAAAACTTAACAGACAGGCACAAGGCATGTGGAACTCTTAATAGACGTAATCCGTTCAACACGTGAACATGGCACTACCACAACGTGTTTGAGTCAAGGAAAAACAATCAAGCTTCAATTTTTATTAACCACGGATGGACACTGATATACACGGATAAAAATGGATCACAAATTTAAAGAAAATATTTAACCACGAAGGACACGAAGTTCACGAAGAAAAACATAAAGGATAAAGAGACTAAAGTTGATGCTGGATCATGGTTCATTACTAATTCAAGTAGTCGTTTGCATTTTTCAACGCCATCAGGTGTGTGCTTATCCCATCCAAGAAATTCTATCTTTGTAATTACAGAAATATTAAAGGTTTTTTGCGAAAGAATGCTGGTCATAAAACTGATACTCTCCTCCGAACCACGGGTATGGTAGATTAGAATATTCGTATCTATCAGATATTCAGTTGCAGACATCTCGTTCCCAACTTCCTCTTAATTCTTTCGACTCTGCGTCGACATCTATATCTTTGTATATTCCAGAAGTTTCTTTAACCATCTTTTCCACTTCTGCTTTTGGATAATATTCATCATCATAATCATAGATAAGATGGACCTTTATCTTTCCGCCGGGTAGCTTATTATCAACATGTTTTATCTGTCCGTTTTCTATTATTGCTTCAACAATTTTGTGTCCCATAATATCCTCTCGTGTGTTTGGAATTTACCTTGATTAAAAAAACACCCGGGTGATTATAACTTAATGGAATATAGGCATCTACAGGAAAAATCTGGGGTCAAATCTTTATCATTGACAAATGATTAAAGACAATTTAGAAATTAAGAGATTAAAAACAACAACTTCATTAGCCGCTAAAATTCGCAAAATAACACAAAGGGTAAAGAGGCAACTAAAGTGACTACCCGCCCCGCCAAAATATGCGTCGGGCAAGAAGTTTATTGCTCATTGATGATGGCAGTAACTCGTAATCGTTGTGAGAACCTCTTTTTCCCTCTCACCGCAACACACTTGATTATTTATTACCAATAATGACAAAAGAATATCATGTTTTATAAATATTATCATGGTGGTCAAATTCAAGTAAGGTTACTACTCTTTCTTCTTCGTTGATTTCATAAATAAGCACAAAAGCCCCACCTACATGCACTCTTCGCTTGTTTTGTAAGGGCTTCCTCAAAGGCTTGAAACGATAAGGGTCATCAAGTATATCTTTTACTTTCCTATATATTAATTCAATCATTACTCTGTCTTTTTTCTTAATCTTCTGAAACTTTTATCAAGACCATCTTTAATCTCAAGATTATACATTATTTCAATCCGTATCTTTTACTAAAGTCTTTGACTGTGATTGAGTTTTCAATATCAAGGTCTCGCATCCGCAAAATAAAATCATCACGCAACTCAGGATCTTCAATAAGGCTTTTTTTTATCTGAGCCACTTCACGCTCTATTTTAACCACTTTTTTATAAATGTTTTCAAGTGTAATGTCTTTCATTAATCAAGCCTCCTCTTGCCATGTGATGTGGCACCTTACAATGTGAGGTAATTTAAAAAAGCAAAGGGATCAAGTCTGCCTTTGTCCTTTCTTTGCCAAAGTGGGCTATAGTTGATTACCATATCTCAACTTAACCGTACACCATAGTTAACAATTTTCATTCGTCCAGGAATATATCTTCTACACGATTGGAAATGATAACTTTTTCTCCTATATTAACCACGGACGAACACTGATTGACACGGATACAGACACAACCAAGATTAAAATCAATTTAACTTGATAAGCACAAAACTATTTCCTATTTATAATACTCCCGATACCACTCCACAAATTTCTTAATTCCTTCTTCAATTGAAGTTGAGGGCTTGAAGCCAACATCATTGACCAGATCATCTACGTCCGCATATGTTGCGGGGACATCACCAGGTTGTATTGGTAAAAGGTTTTTCTCTGCCTTTCTTCCCAAACAATCTTCTAATACCTCAATAAACTTCATAAGCTCAACAGGATTGTTGTTCCCGATATTGTACAATTTATACGGTGCATAACTTGTTGCCGAATCCGGCTCGTCACCATTCCAACTTTGATCTGGCCCAGGAACTGTATGGATTAACCTGATAACACCTTCTACAATATCATCTATATAAGTGAAATCTCTCTTCATCTTGCCATGGTTGAACACATCGATAGCTCTATTTTCGATTATCGCCTTTGTAAATAGAAACAGCGCCATATCCGGACGTCCCAAAGGGCCATAGACTGTGAAAAACCTGAGTCCCGTACACGGCAATTTGTATAAACTTGAATAGGTGTGGGCCATTAGTTCGTTAGATTTTTTTGTGGCGGCATAAAGGGATACGGGATGGTCTACATTATGATGAACCGAAAACGGCATCTTTGTGTTAGCTCCATACACAGAGCTTGAAGATGCATAGACCAGATGTTTAATATCATTGTGCCTGCATCCCTCCAGTATATTCAAGAATCCTACAATATTACTATCTATGTAGGCGTGAGGGTTAGTCAGTGAATACCTTACACCGGCTTGTGCTGCCAGGTTTACAACATAATCAAACTTGTTTTCAGAAAATAGTTTTTCAATTTCTTTCCGATCCACCAAATTCAATTTAAAGAATGAAAATTCCGGATTTTCTTCGAGTTTACGTAATCTGGTTTTCTTCAGATTAACATCATAATAATCATTAAGGTTGTCAACCCCTATAACACGACCTCCCTGCTCAAGCAGACGCATGGATAGATGATAACCAATGAAACCGGCAGCTCCTGTAACTAAGTATGTCATTTGTATTTTTCCTCACGTTCCCCGGAACCAGGCGCCGAGGACAACACACCGCAGAGAGCACAAAATATAATTAATCCTCGAGATTTATCAATCATGAATATCGAACACCGAATAATGAATTATGAATTCTAAATCCAATTCCATTATTTAGTTATTATTGGATTTCCTATGCATTTAAATATGTTCCATCCTCTCGTCTCTTGGACTCGCATAATTTAAAACTATAATCATTTGCATATTATCTTGCAACCATAACTGACTATTTGCCATAACTCTTTTCAAACAAAATATTTAAAATGGAAATTCCTATACAATCAAGTTAGGCCTTCAGCAAATTTTTTTGCCTTCATGATGTCTGTTAAAAAATGTCGGGTAAGAAACCCGACCTACGAGTAATCAGACTGCACGCCCACGGACGAACAACTGTAAATTGTAAATATTTATCCCGGTATGTCAATTGCGATTCCTTCTATGTTGTCATTTGGACTTCGCCTGTCAACCACAACCAGTTAAATATGCACGGCATTTAACCTCAGTACAATCGTCCCTGAAAGAGTCCATTTTAAGAGAGCAAAAACATTCTTTTAGACAATAAACGAAACCTGGCACTGCTGATTGGTAATCTTGTAAAACTTACAATTTATCTCCAAGAACCCTGCCAAGCGACTCATTTGCTTCTCTGTGGCCCGGTTTTATTTTTAAGACCTCCGTATATTCATGGATGGAACTATCTGTTTTTCTTACTGCTTCATATGATTTAGCAAGGAAGAGATGTCCATCAACATGGTTTGGCTCCAGGGCCGTTACTTTTACGAGCTTCTCAATCGCCTCCTCGAACATGTTTTGTTGATAATACCCTTTACCCAGCCAGTAGTATGCCTCGTAGTTATTCCGTTCAATTTTAGTAATCTTATCAAGAAGCTTCCTGATTTCGTCCCATTTTGACCAGAAAACACGATTTTTGGTGTCTATAATACTTTTAACTACACCAAAAAAGCTTGCTAGATCCTGCTTTATAAAGTAGCTATTTATCAGCCTAATGTTGTCTCCCGAACTTTTATAATTGGCAATCGCTTTATCAAGCTTACGTGTCATCATATATAGATCGCCAAGATCTTGGTATGTACTACGCCCCCTTGGAACACCCAACCTCAACGCCTCATCCCATTCCCTCTCAGCAATATTAATAAAGGTTTTCGCCATGATTCCACCTATTATTTGCTCTTCATAAAACGGGATTACCTCTTCCGGGTTATTGTACATATTCACAAGAAAGTCCAAATCTTCAATCCGAAAAACACTCTTTGCGTGACGGAGAGACCATCTTGCATAAATTTTGTGTATAGTTGCATCTGTTTTTGATAAAGATAGCGATTTTTCAAAATAGCTTATTGCCATGTCAATGTCTCCCATGCTTCCGGCAATCCTGGCATGCTCCGCAAAGTAGTAACTGTTACCTGGCTGCAGTGATATTGCCTTGATAAGAGATTGTTCGGCCTTTCTGAGCATCTCTGCCTGCTCTTCACGAGAAACTGCAGTATACGCTTTCTTGTGATAATACCTACCAAGTTCATAGAAGGAACTTGATTTTGATGGAATAAGTTTTACAACTTTCTCTTCCAAAACGGAGATACGATCTTCATCTTTCTGAGGTGAATCCTTCCATTTAAGGTAGTATAAATTACCAACAAAATCCTTTACCACAAAAACAGATACTAATATTGTGAGAACAATGAGAGATAAATATAGTAATGTCTCACGTTTGAGTATTGATTTTATTCTAAGCATCTTAAAAATATTATTAACAACAAGTAAAAAAATAACTATAAGGAGACCAGGAATGCAAAAGACTATTAATCACTAATTCTCACAACTAAGCCCCGCTAAGCGTGGCGACACATTTAACCACGGATAGACACTGATAAACACGGATAAAAACAAATCACGAATTTAAATTTCCCTTGCCACAAAAAAGCACAAAAAAAGCAAAGTTAGTGAAGATTGGGGCCACAAACCTAATCTATTGACAAATCCAGATGCGAATTTTACAAATTAGCACGAATATATAAATAACAAAACAAAATAATAAAAACGGTAATCACGCAGAGTCGCCAAGAACGCAAAGGTAATAACGGAAATGAGAACTTGAAATTTATCGGTCACGGATTTATGACCAAATCACTAATAACAAAATCCAAATAATCAGCAAGATAAAAAACGCCAGTATTTATTATCAAAGCCGCTTTTATTACTGGCTTCCTTATAGTTGTTATTTTTCTATAAAAACCCCTTATTTCTCCATTTGCGTGGTTTCCAGATTAACGGCGTTCCAGGTAAGGCCAAGAAGAAAGGAGAGGAAAAGGGCGTTTGCCGGGATGTGCAGATTGAAATCAGCAACACTGTGGCTGAGAATCGCAATTATTCCACAAAGCCCTCCGAGTGTGACACCCTTGGCAAAAGAGTCTCCTCTCTCCCACCATCTAACCAATGTCTTCCAGACAAATATGACAATACCACCTATTGCTATAATAAAACCAATAAGGCCACTATCTGATAGAAGCTCGACATAATCATTATGCGCGTGATCCCAATAAAGTTGTTCTTCCAGCATTTCATATTTCGGAAAAAGGTACTGAAAGCTGCCAAGTCCAGTCCCAAACAGAGGAAAATCTTTCGCCATATCAATTGTGTATTGAGACACTTCATGTCTGCTGGATGACGAAAGATCAGACAACCTTTCCAGAACCGGGTCTATTCCAAGCCAAACAAGAAATATGAAGGCCAGCAACAGCGTGATGATAGTTACCTTTCGTCCTTTACCGATAATGTTCCTGGTTTTTCTGCTAAGACCTATAAGAGCAACAAATACAATTATCGTAACAGCAAAGGATAAAATCCCTCCACGTGACAGAGAGAGGAACAGGGCTGAAATCATAATCATAATAGCAAATACCAAAAAAACGTTTCCCAACAGATGAGATTCAAACTTTGTAAGTATTGCGCGCCATGTCATTGTTTTATGAAACGTAATACTCCCAAATCTGGAGATCAGCAAACCAAAGGAGAGTGGTATTACCATCCCTATATAGCCAGAAAAATGGTTACGATTTATAAATGAACCAAAAAGGCTTGCATTAGGCGAATCTATTAACCAGTATACCTTGCCTGTACCCGTAAATTTCTGTAAAATACCAAGAAAAGAGATAAGGAAACCCACACTCATAATAATAAACAGAAGGCGATTCAACCTCATACCGGGTGTGTTCGTTACAAGAAAAAACATGCCTATGTATGCAAGAATTTTAATAAACTCTGATTTAGTCGCGTAGTGATAGATAGAGAAGGGATGCCAGGTTGCGGGGTGTGACGAGTTACGGGTTGCGGGGTGCGGGGTGCGGGTTTCAGGTTGCGGGGTGCGGGGTGCGAGTTGCGGGGTGCGAGTTGCGGGGTGCGGGTTTCGAGTTTCGAGTTGCGGGGTGCTGGTTTTATAGAGATCATGGGTATTGGGGCTTAGGAGTTTAAGAGTACCCGGTGGCAGTGGTATAAGTTGAAACATAATCAGGCTGACAAACAGTATGATTGGAATATTTAAGGGTGTTTTTGTAAAACCGAAGCGAGTTGCGGGGTGCGGGGTGCGGGGTGCGAGTTGCGGGTTTCGGACGGGCGAGTTTCGGATTTTGACAATTTGTTTAAGTGCCCAAATTGTTATTAAAAGAAATATGGTAAGCTCTATTGTAGTGTAGACCCAGAGGTGAAGTGTGCCATACCTTGTTGGCAACGCAAAGGGTGTTGATACTAATAGAAAGATGATACCCCACTCTATGATTCTATCGGCAATTTGAGGGATTTTAGCTAGCATGAGTTTTCAAAGTTAAAAAATATAATATTTTGTAGGACGGGTTGGCGACCGAATTATTGGGTTTGAATGTTTACGTTCGCCGTCGGGAGACGGCTCCTACCGAAACAGAGATCATCACGCCTTCCCACCAAGCAGTCTGGCGAGGACGATGCACTCCATACTTTTTTTAATGTGAATAGATCTCAGACGTTTTCTACCTTCTCTTCTTTCTTCATTTTCTTCTTCATTCTCTCGATTATTCCCTTTTTCTTCTTTTTGTCGGCATCTACCCCATACCCATACCCATACCCATACCCATACTGATAATAGCCGCCCTTGGTAACATCTACGCTATTCATAACTATGCCCAACACATCCGCCTTCTTACCCACGAATTGAGAGAGAGACCTCTTGGCGGTCTCTTTCGCCACCTTTCCAGATTTGATTACGTAAATTATTCCATCAACCATATTAGAGAGGACAACTGTATCGGTAACTGCCATGGATGGCGGTGTATCAAGTATAATAGTATCAAATCTCTCCTTTATCTCTTCACAAAATTGTTCCATACTGTGAGAGCCCAGCATTTCAGAAGGATTTGGAGGTATAAGACCACATGTTATAACACTGAGGTTAGGAATGCCAGTAGGCTTAATTATTGTATCCAGATCGCCCTCTCCAACGAAATGGTTACTTAAACCCGGCATCGTCTCAATATTAAATGCTTTGTGCACCCTGGGCTTGCGAAAGTCACAATCCACAATTAGGGTTTTCTTGCCGGTTTTAGCTATTACAATCGCGAGGTTACCTGCTACAAATGTTTTTCCCTCACTGGGAGTCGTACTCGTAACCAACAATAATTTCTTGGGATTGTCTGTAGATGAGAGCATGATACTGGTTCTTATATTACGCACGGCTTCCGCAAACGTTGACTTGGGCATTTCGTGCGAAATAGTATCAAAGTTCTGTACCTCATCCTTCTCCACAACCACCTTCTCCAGCACGCCTAATACTGTAGAATTAAGGTATTTCTCAACATCATCTGTACCCTTAATCGTATTATCAATATATTCCAGAAAGAACACAAATCCTGTTCCCAGTGTCAATCCTACAATCATGGAGAGGAGTACGTTTAGCTTTTTCTTCGGCTTAATAGGTATAACAGGCAAAACTGCTTTGTCAACGATCTGAATATTGGTAGTTTTAATCTCTGAGGATACTGTCGCCTCCTTCATCCTTTGAAGCAGTCCTTCGTATAACTGCGTATTTGCATCTACCTCACGTTTCAGCACTTTGTAGCCAATGGATTTCCCTTCTAACTGGTTATTTTCTCTTTTGAGTTCCTCCAAGTGCTGCCGAAGTCCTTTTTCCTTGCCAACGGCCTCCTGGTATTGGGCCTTAATTGCCTTCGCCACCCAACCCTGCTCATCCTTTATCTGCCGTTCGATAAGATCCTTTTCCGTCTTCAGCCTCTGCACCAGCGGATGACCCTCCTTGACTCTGCCGAGTTCACTGGCATATTTCGCATCAAGCCTGGTATAAGTCAACTTTAACTCGTTAATCAATTCATTATCTGCTATCCCCGGCAGAGATGAGAGATCATCACTATTCTGTACAGCAAGAAACCTTATCTCTTTAGAGATACGTTCAGCCTCAGCCATTGTCAATTCACCTGAAATCGTGGTCAACTCTTTTAAAATCATGCTTTGACTCGCATCCATGGCAACAATATCATTCTCTCGCGCGTATTTATACAGCTTTTTTTCTGAATCTTCGATTCTTATCTTAATTGTTTCCAGCTGTTTAACTATCTCGTCCGTCGCGCCTGATGTAGTTAATACCTTATCCTCCAGATTTTTCATTACGTACTCAGTTGCGAGTGTATCAGCAATGCTCACACACAATCCGGGATATCCTGTTTCAATCTTGAGGTCTACCAATTGGCTATTTCTGACAAGCTCTATTTTTATCATACCCAAAAGAGTGTTTACCAGCTTGTCCTCGCTAACCGGTTTATTAACATCGCTATCTTTCATCTTGCGCTCACCTATGAACGCCGGATGCAGATCAAGCCTTAACCTGTTAACCACCCTCTCAGCCAGTGTACGGCTTTTCAGAACCTCGCATTCGGTCTTGTAAAAGTTCACCAGATTTCCTTCTGAACTCATCACCTCTTCGAAGGAGAGTACCTTAGGCGACTCCTTGTAAATCCTGATAGTCGTAACAGCCTGGAACGTAGGCTTCTGTTTAAACGTATAGAGTGTAACCAACAGTACCGTAATTGCGAAAACAGAAACAATGATCCATTTACGATGCATGACCACACGGAAGTAATCTCTGAGATGTATCTCATCAAGAGAGGAGGCTTCTCTGTCGTAATTTGAAGGATCTTCGATTTGATTTTGAAATGAATCTCTACTCATAGAATAAACCACGGACGCACACTGATAAAGACGAATTAAAAAATATTGAACCCCCAAGTTAAATAGCTTACAGATTTAACGGGGCAGGCACGGATGCACACGGATAAACACGGATAAATTCGAAATAAATCCGAGTGCTAAAAAAGCAAATGTTTTAAACAATAAATATGTTCAATGCTGAATATTTAAAATTTTGATAATTTGGGTTTTACATTTATTTCGAATTCCAGATCTCAATATTCTAAGCATTTTTTGCTAAAAATGATCAATAAAATTTCATCAAGGGACTAAAGGCTGATTCAGCATGCATATTTCTTTGCGAAATGTTAGACAAATTTTTAATAATTAAGTACTAATCCCGAAAGCTATCATATGCATAGGCAGTTGTAAAGGCAGTAACGGCAGAATTCGAGAAGGCCAGCAACTGATTACGCACTTCTTTAAAGGTACTCTTACCGACAAGAAGAACATCTCCTCCTTGGATCTTTACGTCCTCTTCTGCCCCCTTCGCCAATAGTTTAACATTTATTGTCGTAATTATTTTCTCTCTACTCTCAAGATCTTCTCTTATTAACTTAATCTTGTTTTTTGCAATATCCGAGAATTTACCGCCCTGAGATAGTGCCTGCAAGACTGTCATTCCCTGCTTTAACTGGTAAGCGCCTGGTTTGTCCACTTCCCCAAATACAAAATAGAAGTTTGCGGGTGGAATACTTATCATATCACCCGGCAGGATCTCCACATTTGAGAGAGGATTCTGATATTTAACAAGCTCAGAAACGTTTACAGTAATTACCTCATCCCTGATCTTTAAATAGTCTTCTTCATCCCAATTGCCCTGAGCGCTATCGCTAACTTCAATCCCCTCATCATAATGATGCGCATTATTATAATGAACCTTGTCCAATGTGTCATGCTGCTCTGTAGGACGTATAATATAGATCAAATCGCCCGCGTCTTTTGTAATTCCTCCACACAAACTTACTATTTCGAGAAGATTACTCTTGTTTCTTGTCATTTCCAGTAATTTCGGCTCTTTTACTTCGCCCAACACCGCCACCCTTTTGCTGTGAAACTCATTCACATATACAGAAATCTGTGGATTCTGCAAATATCTTCCTGAATATTCATAAGCGATATTAAACTCCAGATCAGGGACGCTTAAACCACCTGCGATTACGCTCCCTATCAACGGTAGAGAAATATACCCATCCCCTCCAACCCGCACCTTTCTATCTAGATCCTCAGAATCAAATATCTTTATGTCAAGCACGTCTCCAGGCCCGATCATATAGTCTTCTCCCAGCAATGAAACTGCATAGTTTGAATTTCCAGGCCGTGCTTGTACCAAATTACAACAGAAGAACAACAAGCACAATATCGCAAGAGCTGATATCTTCGCAGATAGTAATCCTTCTATTCTATGTCGCATATCAATACCTCCCTTTTTGCAAGCAATACTGCCTCTAAATTGTTAATCGCCATTTCATTGGCCGGATCTATCTGCAGCAACTTCAGGTACTCCGACTCGGCCTTACCCATAAATCCCTGTTCATAATATGCCATGCCAAGATTATTCCGCGCCATCAAGTTATTATATTCTATACCAATAGCCTCTTTATATGCATTTACGGCACTATCATACATCAATTTACTTTGATAGGCAATACCCATATTGTAATATGCACTTGCATAGGTGGAACGTATTCTCAATGCCTGGCGACACTCGTAAATCGCTTCATCAAAAAGTCCCTTCCTGATATAAATTCCGCCCAGTATACAGTGCATCTCAGGGTTATCATTATTGATTTTCATGGCCTTTTCTACCTGGTCGATTGCCTCATCCAGCATACCCTTTCTAACAAGCGCCATGCCAAGATTAACATGGGCCGAACCATCATTAGAACCAAGCCTGACAGCTTTACTTAATACGGCAATTGCTTTATCCAATAAGCCATTTTCCGCATAAGCGATACCAAGATGTGTAAGTGGTTCCGGATCTTTTCGATCTAGTTTTATCGCTGCTTCGTATTGGCCTATTGCGTCACCCACAAGCCCTCGCTTGTAGTACATGGAACCAATCAGTAGACGCCTGGGCGCATTCTCAAAACCGTATTCCAGACTATCTTTATACTTATCAATTAATTGATCAAGGCTCTCATTACTTAAAGAGAGTAGACCCTTATCAAAATCTACAAATTTAGTCAATTTAATTAATTCACTGTTATTATCATCAAACCGGAATGAAGTATTATTGTTGATGGATGTGCTCATAACCGAAGAGGATCCGTCAACATGCATGGCCCCGAAGAGATGCCCTAACTCATGGGTTAACACCAAAGACATCGTATGATAATCAAACCCTGTACTCCTATCTGCCCTCACAATAACATAACTACTAAATGGTAATGCAATCCCTAATGCTGTACGACTGAAAACGCATTTGTATACATTTCTGGCCTGTCCGGTAAAACCGACAACAATGTCACTACCATCTCTCTCAACTTCATTTTTTAATTGGCTGAGAAGAGTTCTAACATCTTTTATATTGTTATCCGAAACCCACTCACCTATCTGTACCAATTCATATTTAATGCCAAATTGTTCCTCATAAAAAGCCGATGATCTTTTAATACTTCCCTCTATCTCCTCCACCCAGTCCGCGCTTCTTCTAAACTCTTCATCTGCAACGGCTTTTACCTTAATAACCCTAATGTTATTATCAGGAAATCCACTTTCTACACTGAAGGCATTGCCAACAAACAGAAAAAACGTTGCACTTGCAACAGCTATTAGTAATAGTATATATACTCCGGAAGTTTCGATCCTGGAAAAATATTTAGAATAATGACTCGGCAAGCCAGAAGACACATAAGAGGCAGGTTTATTGCAAGAAAAGAGTCTAGATTCACATAAAACCATGTAACCGAAAGGCCGTACTTTTATGATTCGCATATAAGGCAGGTTATAAAAAAATTCAGACCACAGAAGGCATCGCAAACATGATCATTTTTCTACTAAATCATTACCAATAAAGCCGGTAAATTGAAATCTATTGAATGCGCTGTGAATTTCAAATGAGTTAAATGGCTTGTACTTTGAATACGAACCCACTATTAATAATGAACCGTTTGTGTGTAGTTCGTATAATTTATTTTTTCTTACAATCTTAATTTTACAATATTTATTAATATCAATATCAGTTTTAACCTGTTTTGGGCCTGGAAAGGTCACACTCAGAATATTTTGGAAAAGCCGGAATGATACTGAAAAAACACTTCCTTCAGCGTCCCTAAATCTTATTGAACTCCAATACTTAGTGCTCCCTTTTACATCAAATTCAAAGGAAAATTCACCAGGAAATTGCAACTCACGTTTTGCTACCGAAAAATCATCAATAGCCGAGGTGAGAAAAGACTTATCATCTTCATCTTTTCTTACAACCAGACCCTCACCCCACTCTCCAAGTGGCTGCCCATCATCATATCTTGAAAAATCCTCTTTAAAAAAAATGCCATTACCAGTAGACCCAACCGATCCAAGCTCTTTTTTTATTTCATTTTTTGTTGTAATTTTCTTTGTGACAGAACTTTTAACCCTGGGCTTCTCGTTCAATAATTTAGACAATTTTTCATCCTTTACAATATCAACAGCAGCAACACCAAATATAGCACCTGTCTCAGCAGTTATTATACGGGCATTTAATTTTATACTGTTACCCAAATCCGTAATGACCCCCTTCACAATACTATTTACTCCAAGAGATTCAGCAAGTTTCTTAGAAAACTCAGGGTATGCTAACTGCTGCAAAGAGATATGATTCGCCTTTATAAATTCGAGAACAATATTGTTATCTACTATTTCAATTCTATTTGTATTCGCAAGGAAAAGCCTTGTAACTAACTCCTGAGATAAAAATTGACTAAAAGTATTGGCCCTCCCATTCAGATCAGTAAACTCAAGCAAGACCAGCTTATATTTTTTGCTTTGCTGCAAACAACTAACTATCTGCCTGGCAAGATCATCAATCCTGGAATACAAATCACCATTTCCAGCCTCAACCTTATGTATATCATGCTTCGTTTCCATCAAACGCTCTATCACCTTGTTTTTTTGTAGTGACGTTGAAACCGCTGTAACAATCATACCGGTCTTGTTCAGCATTAGACGTGCATTTACCTTAACGCTATCATCAAGATTCATAATTGAACCCGTCACAATAGCATCTATTTCCTTACTTTGCTTGCCAATTCTATTTACACTATCCACGACTTCAAATTTCGAATTCGACGAAAACGAAGTAACCAACTCCTCATATAAGTATGTGGTAAAATCTGTAGTCTCATCGTGGAAGTTGGAAAATTCAACAATTGATATTTTTAGTTTTTCAGTTGCCGGAACCGCCGCTGCCATATGCTTAACAAGCCCATTGATTTTATACTCTATACCATTACTGGTACTTATGTTATGATGCCTGTTACTTGCAAATACAGGATTCGTTGTCGCTGTTAAAATGTGTTTTTTGCTATCGACAACCACAGACCTTGCCACATTCGTTATTTGAGGCTCTTTGTTATCAGTTTTTAGTTTTATATCCTCTTTGCTTTGAACCAAAGCAATATTCCGGGAACGTGTCACATCTGCATCTTCCACATTTACTCTGGTCATATATTTTCTTCTACCAAATGTCTTTGTTTTGCTTTTGGACGTTTCGGACGAGCTAACACTTTTATCAACAGCCTCGCTTTCTTCTTTTTTTGCACCGTCATCACTCCCTACATCATCAAAGAAGTTATCACTCGAAGAACCGGTATCAGCATATGTATCATCACCATGACCTAACTCATTCTTAACAAATCGCTTGAGACCACCATTACAGCCGCATAACGGCACGACAACAAAAAGCATAACCAGTATATACATAAACGGCAAAATTTTATGAAACATACACCATCCTTTATTCTTTAAATTTTAATAGTGGAACTTGCTAAATAAATGCTGATATGCTCTTTTACACAATCAGTGCTCCAAGTTAAGCCTTCGGCAAAATTCTTCGATTTCATGATTTCTGTTAATAAATGTCGGGTAAGAAACCCGACCTACGAGTAAAAAAATATAATATTTTGTAGGGCGGGTTTCTTACCCGCCGACTTTGAATTTCCTATACACCAAGTTAAGTCACTTCGCGACTGAATTATTGCGTTTGAACGCTTACGATCGCCGTCGGGAGACGGCTCCTACCAATATATTGAAATTCCTATACGTTTAATTAATCAGCCTGAAATTCCCAAGAGTTGAATGATTTTCTAAAGTCCGGAAGATACTCTCTAAAGTCCGATTGAAGACTTTGTCCCGTAAAAGCATAATGCTTTCTGTTGTTTACGGTGTGATACTGCACTGCCTGAAATGAATAACCGGCATCTGAATATTGATATATTATTTCACGCCATTTTACGCCTTCCGTGTACACGTCCCGTTCAAAAAGAAATTTGGCATCCGGAATCGTAGAGGTAACTATTTTTACCGCCTTTTCAACGACATTTTCTATTGTACTACCACCCACACTGTCATCAATTGCAACCAATATAATGGGTGTTATCTCTGCATCCACTTCCTTTGTAAAAGCAGCCTTTACCCCTTCTATATACACATTACCCATATTGACCCAATCTTCCGGTACATCAATCGAGAAATCATTATGATCATATTTCCCCGCATAAGCATCCGAAAACGCAAAGCCGCAATGAAAAACCACAAAAATGAATATTACTCTGAATAATCTCTGCATAGCCATTTACCCTAAAAGTTAACCTACTCATCCCGGTCACCAGACACGGAACATTTTGATGAATTTAAACTCCAAATCACCAAAAACCAATACCTATAAAAAGATAGCCTGCCTGCATATTTATTTTGCAGACAGGCTATGTAAGCCACACTCTATTCAAACCACCCAAACTACTTACACAAACAAAGCACGTACCTTATGGTGATGCTATTTGTCTACGTAACTCATCTAGATCATCTTCATTGTCATCAGCATCATTTTTGGCATCAACGGCAATTACAACTCCAGTAATAGCGGCACCAATTGACAAACCCATGATAGCCAGCATCCCTGCACTCATTCCCGCACCAGCAAATACCGTGTAACCCTTTTCAGGCACCTGAAAATCAACTCGAGTAACAGGAGGAGCCATCGTAACCTGTATCCTCTTTGCCGGCGCCTTGCCAGCTTTTACCTCATAAGAGCCCAAAGGCAACTGCCCAATAGCGAATGTACCATCTTTCTGACTTCTAACACTTTTTACTATCTTTCCATTCAGATCCGTAACCTGAACGTCCACGTTACCCATTGAAGCATTAGACCGCAGACCAGTCACTTCGCCCTTGATCACCCCAACATTCGAGGCAAACACATTACCGGAATAACCCAAAACCGGAAGCATTCCAATAGTACACATAATAACCAACCTAAAAACATAAGATTTCTTAAGCATCAATAATTCCCCTTTCTACCAAAGTCCCATCCATTTAAAATGCAATATATAAATACCAAGCCGACATCACAATCCTATAAAAACACTTATCGATTCGATAAACCAGACACAACACTAATACGGCCACAACTACTGCAAGACAAAGGTTATATAACATAAAGACAAAAACGTGTCAACCCTTTTTATTTACTTATTTTTGAAATTGCCACTACACAAAAAACATGTATATGCTAGAGCCATACGGTATACAGCACTTCCTATAGCGGCTCTATATCAGCAATAAGTATTTCAGCGGCAGCACCTTTTTGAAGCAAGTCTATATGTATAACAATCTTATAATTACCTTTTCTTTCAACAAGCACACCCTCCAGCCCCTTGAGCGGCCCTGATTTTACCCTTACAGCTCTACCTTTCTTAAGGTATGGAAACGGATCCAGTTGAATATTGCTTTCCATAATCGATCTTATATCCTGGATCTGCTTCTCAGGTATAGGTATCGGAGTATCCATATCAGCGCCAATTATCCCGATTACACCTCTCGTATATTTAACATCATGCAGACACTCTTTGTCTCCACAAACAAACATGTATCCAGGAAAAAGAGGTATATCAACATATTGCTTTCGATCCCTCCTCCGACTGAGCGTATGGACGAGCGGTAGAAATGTCTCTACCCCTCTTTCGCGAAGAAACAGATCTACCAGTTTTTCATGTCTTGAACGTGTGTGCACTGCATACCATTCCATTGATCCTCATTGTAAACACTCAAATAAAATTATTCAAGTGAGAAAAACAATTCGCTCTCCCAAACCAAGCACACCAGACGAGTGTTGGCTGATTTATTATTAAAAGTTGACAATAATTGGTTAAGCAAGTATATTCTGAAAATCTAGCGCCCGTAGCTCAACTGGATAGAGTAGTGGACTTCGAAGGCAACGCAACAACATTTCAGAACTCCTTTCACACAAATCACTTACAAAAATAATATCACAAATTTACTGCATATTTTATTGCACTTTTTGTTGCATACTGGTAAATTAATTGCATAATTCAATTGCACCCTGGTGAAAAATATGCCAAACATGACGTTCAATAAACACGCCAAGCAGTATGTCGTTTATCTTTCTACCAATAGCGGACGCAAAGCATTTTACCTTGGTAAGAATAAGAAAGAAGCTACTACAAAATATCACACTATCTTGCTTGAACATAATAAAGAAATTTCCCAAAAAAATATATCTCTTATGCCATTCACCTGGCTAGTAGATCAATTCCTTGAATCTGATTATATGCAAAATGAGATTCACAAGTTTAGTTTCAATGATTACACGTACTCACTATCAGTATTCTGTACAATGTTCCCGAAAATAAAGTGTAATGAGATAGATTTAAATGTAATTACCAAATACAGACGTTATCTGCTTACAAATAAAGACCAAGGTTCAGTCCATAAGAAAAAAGGTGTTTCTCCTACCCGTGCGAGAAAACATATAATGTACATAAAAAGGGTTTTCAATTGGGCGTTGGAAACCGGAACACTAAAACCATCAGATAATACTTTTCCTAAACTCAAAAAGGAAACCATACCCAAAAAGACACCTGTTTTCTTAAGTGAAAAAGAGATCAAATTACTACTCTCTTACAAAGCCCCAAAATTCAGCACTAGAAAAGCGGAAAGGAATATAATCCGCACATTAAGCATTTGTAAATTTATACTCTGTTCCGGTCGCAGAATTCAGGAAGTTGTCAATCTTAAAAAGAAAGATTTTGATCTTGAATCAACACCAGCAATTTATCAACTCGCTAATCACAAGACCTCTAAAGCAGACCCCAATCCCAAAGTATTTGTCATAAGCGATGAACTTTACAAGCAAATAAACCCCATTATTAATAATATTTCAGACAAAGATTATCTTTTTAGAGACAACGATGGCAATCAACTGAAAATACCTGCACTAGCTCAATGTTTAAAAAAAATTGTTAGCAATTTGAGTATAAAAAATATTTCATTTCGGGTACTACGCCACAGCTTTGCAACCCACATGTTAATGTGTGGTGCTACATTAGAACAGATTAAAGAGTTACTCGGTCATTCCAGTATTAAAACAACAGAGATTTACGCTCATGTTACGAAAAAATATCTTAAAGAAGCTATTGATAACCCAAAATATAATGAATTATTCATGTAAGAAAAATTTTACAACCTCACCTTTCTCAGAAACCTAGATTTATAATCTATTTCCAAAACAGAATTATCTATCTCATGTTTCCTTTCATATTCTTCTATGTTTTTATTAGAGCAATACATCCTATCACCTCTGTAACATGCCTTAAGGTGACCTCTGTCTATTTCCTTAAGAACAATGTTCCGTGATATTCCTCCAAGTTTTCTTGCCGTTTGGGCGATACTGAATAGTTTTACATCGGCATCCATAATTACATTTCCGTTACCTACATTTCTATTTAAAAAGCTAAAGAGATACATCAATTTTTATTTCACAGTCTGCAGAATCAACAATAAAAGATAAATCACTAGGAATTATACCATTGGGTGTTTTTGGTTTAAACTTTGCTAAAATTATTCTTGGTTTATTTGAAGAGATCATCTCTTTTATCAAATTAGAATATTTAGTCAAAACCAAATATGACCAAACCAGAGTCATTGCACCATCGAGACTAAATACAGATAAAACACCTGAAGACACAACCTCCCTGGCATTTTCGTTAATGAGCTTCGGAATGTATACAATATAACCAACAGCGGAATCAGTATTGGTAACTTTGTTTTTGGGGTTTTTTAGGTCGTTTAAGTTATCTGCATTTGCTTTGTATGCGATATAAGCATCAACATAAATATCAAACAATATTGACCTATAAGAACTATCGTCCTTTGATTGAAATTTATCTGCTATTATATCAGACAACGAAATGCGCTTCCTGTCACAATGCAGAAAGAATTTACTCATATTTCGTAATATTATATTCTCTAATTCTGAACCACTTCTGAATAGACG
>JAIQZR010000073.1 GCA_021777035.1 Candidatus Scalindua sp.
ATACTTAACACTATAATCGCCACAACAGTTGTTTACGAAATATTCGGCCCAATAGCAACACGTTATGCGTTGTTAAAAGCGAAAGACATTAACACTTAAAAACAGATGTTTATACAAATGTTCAATTCAAAAGGAAATCTATTTTCAACTCTTCTATTTCATTTCTAATAATGTTGGCATTTGATGAACCGGGAGCAATCTTCAGAAACATTTCCAGATCGTCTATTGCTTTTTCATACTGTTCTTTTTCTTTAAATGACTCACCCCGGTATCTATAAGCAACCGGATTACCGGGAAACAGTTCAAGTGATTTATCAAAATCGGTTATCGCGTCGTCAACCCTGCCGGTCTGAAGCAGGAGAATCCCCCTGTCTATATACAGTCCAGCCATAGAAGGTCTGACTATTATTGCCTTGCTGAAATCCTGTATGGCTTTCTCAAGTTCACCGATTTCCTTATACATCTTTCCTCTCAAGTAATATGTGAAAATTTTGTTCGGAGTCAAGCTGATACATTTCCCAAAATCTTCGATTGCTTCTTTCAACTTATTATTATCGGCAAAAAATATTGCCCTGGAAAAATATGCATCACTGAGGTAAGGGTCCAATTCTATCGCTTTATTAAGGTCGTTCATTGCATCATCAACTCTACCGGTTTCTGCGAAAGCCACACCTCTATTACAATACGCCTGTGCATAGTCAGGGTCAATTTCAATTATTTTATCGTAATCTAATATGGCTTTATCTATTTTACCTATCTTCTTAAAAGCTATCGCCCTGTTTAAATAGAACAGTGTAAGCCCGGGGCTGATAGCAATCGCCTCATTAAAATCTTCTATCGCCTTACCATACCTACCCACAATCCCTAAAAGTGAACCTCTGTTATAATATGCTGAAGCATATTTACGGTTCAGAGAGATTGCGACATCATAACTCTTTATTGCGTCAGAGAACATTCCCATTTTTTCATGTATCACACCTCTATTACAGTAAGCAGCCGGATTTTTAGGGTTTAACAAGACCGCTTTATCACAATCATCCAGCGCCCCCTTATGATCCCCATTCTCTCTTCTTATTTTAGCACGATTTAATAATATATTTGAAATCACTTCCTTTGTACTTAAATTCTGTAAATAACATCCATGTTCTACACTCTTTTGATCAAATTGCTCTATACTATTTGACATATAAAATGAATCTGGCAGGTTCATTCCTTTGTAACCCGTCTCAATATTTATCTTCTTCTTGCCATCATCATATCTGACAAAAATATGATCAGGAACATTAACTCCGGACAGGGGCAAGCTTAACCTCTCCGCAATGGACAGGTATAAAACAGAGAGCCCTACGCAGTTTCCTTTTCTTCTATCTATTACTTTATTTAAATATAAATCTTCCGGATTACCGGTTTGCACATAAACAAATCCCAGTTCATCAAACAGAAATTCATTTATAATATCTATTATCGACTTCGGTTGATCACCATCTGAAATTCGTGCTTTTATAATTCTTGCATACCAATCAACGCACTCTAAATAATCCTCTATTTTAATTTCTGAATATTCTTCTTTTGCTATCAATAATGACACCTCTGCAATATTCAAAGATTCTTCGTCAATCTGAATCAAATCCTGAAGCAATGCATTGTCTGAGTATTGTATATGATTGCCTTGAACGAATTGAGAACCCTCAAAGATATTGTCTGCAAATATACTTTTTGAGTTACCGGCTATAAACAGAACAAATACCAGCAAATTTATAAAGCAGATACTTTTTATTCCTTTATTACTCTTCTTCCTGATGGTTTTCACGGCAAAGAAATCTCTCTTTGTACTTCACAATTAAAAAATGAATCAAATACATAAAAGTCCTTGACTCATAAGTATATTTTCAATAGCATTAATTCCATACTAACATCATTCTATTAATCATAAAACCAGGAAAAATATGCTGAAAAGAACACTCTTAATATCTGGAATTTTATCTTCAATTCTCTTTATATCAACATTTATTTTTGCAAGAGAAGAGTTCTCACCCTTGTTTGAAGGTTTTAATTTTCCTTCGGGAGAGACAGCAGAAGAATTTGTAACTGAATCATTTGATGATTTATTAAATATTTTTGGCAAATACAGTAAACTTACAAAATCAGAGAAAGAAGTTTCATGGGATCAATACAACGGAAAATACGTAAGGTGGCAAGGTATTGTTAACTATAAGGGCCTAACCAATGATGATTTGAACAGGGCAGGTATCAGGCATAATATAGAAACAAATGTGGAACTAATATTTGGCGAAGACAAAAAAGGTATTGTCAATCTGATAAACAAGGGAGACCGCGTCACCTACACAGGAAAATTATCATTTCTGTTTGATAGAAACCTTCTATTCAAACTGAAAGATGCAAACATTGAAATAATTAACGGTATAACCGTAGATGAGTTAGTAAGTAAGATAAAAAAAGGAGTCTCAGTGTCTTCAAAACCCTCCTACAAATCAGAAATATCTACTGATGCTGATCCAGAAGAGCCTCATGAAGGAAAAAATATTTTAACATACGAAGGCATGAACCATATTTTTGGTAAGAATAGCAGTATTTCGCAATCAAGAAAGGAAGAACTATGGGATTATTACAAGGGCAAGACTATAGAATGGCAAGGGGTTGTCAGTTACAAGAGTTTAGGCAAGGATGACCGGGGCAGGATTGGCATAAGGCATGAGGTCGGCACAAATGTTGAATTATGGATTAATGAAGGTAGTGAAAATTTAATCGAAATGATAAAAAAAGAAGACAAAATTACTTACACAGGTAAACTGGCAGAACTTTTCGGAAGAAATCTCCTTTGCAGTATTGAAAACGTTGATATAAAAAAGATTGGCGATAAAGAAGTAACAGAAATCGAAAAAATGGCATCGGAGCCAGACGCGAACGAGACGACTGAGGATAAATTAATAAAAGAGCCAGAGATTATAATGGCGGAATCAATGGCACCGAAAGTCACAAAAAAAGAAGACATAGAGATTACAGAAACTATTGACGGTTTGATAAAAACACCTTTTGAAGAACTCGATGCACTATTTGGCAGGAAAAACAGGATGACTGAATCACAAAAAGATAAACTGTGGAAAGAGTACAAAAATAGATATATTAGGTGGACTGGAGAGGTCGCGTCCAGGGGAAAAGGGAGAGTAAGCGGCCTGAGAATGGGGATAAAACACACAGAAGGCACTGATGTAGAGCTAGTCTTCACTGACGATAAAGAACGCCTGGTTTTAGGAACAAACAAAGGTGACAAAATAACTTATACCGGTAAGCTCGTTACCAGATGCGGTTATATCCTGCCGTATAAATTGGAAGATGGCAATATTGAAAGCGTTTTAAAGGCGCCGGGATCAACAGAATAGTTTATTGTCACATAGACTTCATGCCAGGACAAGTACCCGCCCAAACGCACAATCCGGCACGGGCAGGGGCAAATCGATCAATTTATAACCTATTATGAAAAAGAAAGTGGGGTGTACTATGTTAATAAGAATTGCTTCCTCATTTTTAATCCTGCTTGCTCTAATCTGTACCAACAACATTGTTTCAACAGCCGGAGAGGTTTCCAAACATGACGAATTAATTGCCAGAGGAAACAAACTGATTACAAAAAAGAGGTACAATCAAGCACTCGATGCGTACGATGAAGCAACAAAGTTAAAATCAGATTCCTTTATAGGATGGTTCAATAAAGGCATAACCCTCGATTTGCTTAGCAGATATGAAGATGCCGTAGCCGCACTTAATCAGGCAGTCAAGATAGAACCAGATAATCACGAAGCCTGGTTTGTACAGGGTAACACACTGGATCATAATACGAAATTCGATGAATCTATCTCTGCATTTGACAGGGCTTTGCACCTCAAACCAGATTACATCGAAGCTCTCTATAAGAAAGGAAATGTGCTTGACCATGTTGGCAGATATGATGAAGCAATAGAAGCATACAACAGAATAATAGATTTAAAGCCAAGTCCATATGAAGCGTGGAACAATAAGGGACTTACTCTCGCACGAATACCGAATAGAAGAGCAGAGGCAATAGAGGCATACAACAAGGCAATTGGTATAAAACCGGATTATTACGAGGCATGGGTGAACAGAGGAAATGCTTTCGTACGTATGAGAAAATATGAGGAAGCCGTTAAATCGTATTACAGAGCAATTGATATACAACCGGAAGAACATGCTGCCTGGGCGAACATAGGCTTTACACTTGCCGATCTTGGCGAGAATGAGAAGGCCGTAGAGGCATTTAGAAAAGCAGTAAAGCTTAAACCAAACTCTTATGCTTCATGGAATGGTATAGGCCTGACACTTGATAAGCTGGGAAGATATGAGGAATCAGTCACTGCTTATAGAAAAGCTTCAGAGATAGACCCAAGCTCATACGGTGCATGGACAAACCTGGGGCTTTCCTACTCCCGCGCAAACAAACACAATGCGGCCGTAGATGCATATAATCATGCCATCAAGCTCCAACCGGACTCATACGAAACAATAACGAATAAGGCCCTTGAGTTGAAAAAGATTGGAAAATATTCAGATGCATTTAGCTCTGTTGAAAAAGCTATTAACCTGAAACCAGATTACCCTCAAGCCTGGACTACCAAAGGCGATATTCTCATCAGTTTAGGAAAACTAAATGGGGCGATAAAGGCATATAACACAACAATTAAACTAATTTCTGATGATGAGGCCTACGAGGTTCCCCGTCTAGGAAAAATCAAATATCAGGCTTTGAACAAAAAAGGCCTCGCTTTCGTTCGTAGTCAACAATTCAAAGAAGCGGCAACAGAGTTTGAAAAAGCCCTCAACATAGATCCAAATTCCTATGCAACCTGGTTGAATAAAGGACTCGCAGAAGTGAGGATTGGTAAATTAGATGCAGCACTAGAAGCATTTAACAGGACGACAACACTAAAACCAGATTCATATAACGCATTGAATTATAAAGGCTTTGTACTTGAAGACCTCGGAAGATTACAAGAAGCCGTATCCTCGTTTGACGAAGCTGTCAAAGTGAATCCGAGCTTCGTTGCCGCTCTTAACAACAAGGGCCTCGTTCTTGATAAACTTGGAAAACAAAATGAAGCAATTGAGTCTTATCACAAGGCAGTACAGATCAATCCCAAGTTTGACGCTGCATGGTTTAATATGGCCTGTACCTACTCATTGCTAGGTGAAAAGGACAATATGCTGAATTCATTAAAAAAAGCAATAGATTTAAACGACAAGTATAGAATAAGATTACAATATATATCTGACTTTCAAGGCTACAGAAACGACCCCGAATTTATAAAACTATCCGGAAGATAATCCATACAAATCGGTTATAACTATTGAACATACAGGTAGCAGCTAACTCTTCCGTCAAGATATCAGTTCCTTCGACATTTGTGCTGACGTACCGTAGCTTATGGTGATACATCATCCGGCCCTCTAAAGTTTAGATACTCATGACTCGTCAATATATTGGGATGAACATACCAGTCTCCAGTGAAAGCCTCTGTCGCAATTCTATGCGCAGTTTCAGCTTCATTTGCTATAGTAACAGCATAAACTAACCCACTCGTAACTCCACCCAGAACGGCATAAACCAACTTAAATGGTATATATACCGCAGATGAAACCACACTGCCCGCGATTAAACCGGCCTTACCTGCAGGCTTATGTTCCGCATACGTCTTGGCATCTGCATCATTAAGAAAACCACCTTGAACGACAAAGCTGATACATGAAACAAGCACTACCATTACAAATATTTTTCTCATTTTCCCCCTCCTACAACGGAATTGGTGCTATCACATTAAAGGTAAACAACGTAATAAACTAAAGGCAATGGAATAGTATGACAATGGCCGGGAAGATTCAAGGATTTTTTTATTACCGAATAGTAACGGAGATGAGTTAGGTTTTTTTATTTATAAACATCACAAAATAGCAATGATATTTCATAACATGACATTAATTTAAATGCTCTTGACAATTTCAAACACAATAAATATCATTGTTATTAAGAAACAAGTCTGGATTAGGGGCTGTTTTTTATGAACAATAAATTAATTAGCAGGATATATACTCTAATGATTAACCGTAAAGGAGAGCAAATGAATTTAGGCAAATTTACTACGATCATCTGTTTATTGTCTTTTGTCGTTATCAATATTGTTATGCTATCATTTGCGATTGCAGACGAATCTCAGTCTCGGGTAGGTTATGGTAGAGGAGGAAGGATGTCTGGCAGTTTTAAATCTCCACGTTCAGATGAGCCTATCCAGCCAATCCCAATTAGCTTTGACTATAATAGGGCAAAAGTAGAATTAGGGAAAAAATTGTTTTTTGAGCCTAGACTGTCTAAATCCGGATGGATCACCTGTAATTCCTGTCACAATCTTTCAACCGGCGGTGCAGACAATTTGCCAAGCTCTATCGGCCACAAGTGGTTCCTTGGCCCCATAAACTCACCTACCGTTCTAAATTCAAAATTAAATCTGGCACAATTCTGGGATGGACGTGCAAAGGACTTAAAAGAACAGGCTGGAGGTCCAATAGCCAATCCTCTTGAAATGGGTTCAAACCATGAGTTGGCAGTGAGTGTTTTGCAATCAATACCTGAGTACGTACAATGGTTCAGCGAAATATATGGATTAGAAGAGATGTATGGAGGAGAAGGAATTAATATAGATCAGGTCACTGATGCTATTGCTGCGTTTGAAGAGACGCTGATCACCCCAAACGCAAGATTTGATCTGTGGCTGAAAGACTATGACAATGCAATTTCCGAATTGGAAAAGGAAGGATATGATCTATTTAAGGAGAAAGGTTGTATCGCCTGCCATAACGGTGTTGGTGTAGGAGGAAACTCTTATCAAAAATTTGGAATGGCAAAACCGTATGACAAAGATCCCCATACGCTTGGCAGATACAACGTAACAAAAAAGGAGAAAGATAAATACGTCTTCAAAGTACCATTATTGAGAAATATTGAACTTACTGCTCCCTACTTCCATGATGCAAGCACATGGGACTTGAGTGAGGCAGTAAATATCATGGCGGAGTACCAGTTGGGTTTAACACTTACGGACAGTGAAGTCAGCAAAATTGTAGCATTTCTACGCACTTTAACCGGAGATCAACCTTCAATTATTTTTCCGATACTACCACCGTCGACTGCTACTACTCCGGAACCTAATCGAAATTGAGTTTATTCAAAGTAAATGTGGCCCCACCAATAACAGATTAACTTATTTGTAAATCAAATTGCGAAGCGTATGTTCAGGTTCACGAAAGCTGTGTAACCTTAAAGTGCCCCCCGCCCAATTGATACAATTTCGATAGATTTTTCTCGTCAATCATAATATGAAAATTAACACCGGAATTTATGAAGGTACGATTCAGAACCTGGCTATGCTCATAAATATATGCCAGCAATTTTCCATTACTGGCATTACATTCAAGTTTAATCTCCCTGACACCCCTATTTGCAAAACTAACCATCTCCTGCTTCAGCCTTTCCAGACCATTTCCAGTCAGTGCAGAGATAGTTACTACCTTGTCATATTTGCTTTGAAAAAAATTAATAATAGACGAATCCTTCAATGCGTCTACTTTATTGAGAACCATTATTAAGGGTTTTTTGTCACACTCAAGTTCCTTGAGAACATTATTAGCCGCTTTAACCTGTTCAATTACATCAGGAGAACTGACATCAACAACATGTAACAAGAAATCCGCCCATATTACTTCCTCAAGGGTAGCTTCAAATGATGAGATTAAATGATGGGGAAGCTTTCTAATAAATCCTACGGTGTCACTTAAAATAACCCTTTTACCGTTTCCTAAATCACATAAACCGGTTTTTGTATCAAGGGTGGCAAAAAGCTTATCTTCAACAAATACCCCGGCCTCCGTTAATTTATTCATTAAGGTGGACTTGCCGGCATTTGTATACCCTACCAGTGAAACGGTTGTATGTTCTTTTCTCGACTTTGCCTGTCTTTTTCTGCGTTCTGTAACCTGATCGAGTCTTTTCTTCAAAGCAAGTACTCTTTTTGATATCAACCGCTTGTCAACTTCTAACTGCTTTTCCCCAGGGCCCCTGGTCCCTATGCCTCCTTCTATCCTGGAAAGGTGAGACCACATCCTCTTCAAGCGGGGTCTTGTATATTCGAGTTGTGCCAGTTCGACTTGCAATTTTGCCTGAGCAGTCTTCGCCCTTGCGGCAAAGATATCCAGGATCAATTCACTCCTGTCAATCACCTTCGTATCAATGACTTTCTCCAAATTACTAACTTGTGCGGGAGCCAGGTCATCGTCACAGATTACAACGTCTATTTCTTTGTCTTTACACAGTTCCGCTAATTGAGAAACTTTTCCCTTGCCTATGTAACAAGAGGGATCCACCTTTCTCCTTCTCTGCACAACACAATCCACTATCTTTGCTCCCGCCGTTTCAGCTAAACGCTTAAGCTCTTCCAGGGGAGCCTCATCACACTTGTCTTTATGCAATAACGTATAAAGTAATATTGCACGTTCAGCCTTTACTGATAAATCTGTTCTCTTTAGTTCTACCATTTACACGATTGCAATTAACGCTTTGTCTTGCAGGCCGCCCTTTTCTTTGTAGCTTTCTTGACGGTTTTCTCTGCAACTTTCTTAACTGCCTTCTTGGCTACTGTTTTCGTCGCTTTCTTAACCACCTTTTTCACGACTTTTTTGGCTGCTGTTTTAGTTGCTGTTTTAGTTGCCTTCTTAACTACCTTTTTATCGGCTGGTTTGCTCGCTACTTTATATAAAGACTGCATATAGCTTTTTGTTTTTTTCAGACCATGCTTTTTTGCCTGAAAACGAACGGCCTCTAATGTTCTCTTAAGTTTTGTTGCAAGCTTCTGTGTCTCCGTTTTCGGATACTCTTTTTTCAACGTACTCAATTCTGCCTTTGTCCACAATTTAACAACCGCTTTTTTTGTTTTTGTTTTTACTGTCTTATTAGCTGGTTTTTTAGCAGCCATAGAGCACTCCTCCTTCTAAAGATATAAAAACTAGAATATTCTTTAAACCACAATCATTACTACTCTTTCGTCCTCTCCCTCACTATAAGTGGCTTGTATCATGCGACTTAATTATTGTCAAGAAAAAAATGCATGTTTAACCATTTTAATCATGATTACTGCAGACTATTTCCTATGTGTATATTTTTCTTGATTTAAACTGTTTACCTTATAAGATTGAAAAGATCGAAAATTTAACACTTTCAAGCAAAAAATCTTTATAGAATTATGAATACACTTATTGCACTACCGGCTTACAACGAACAAGAAGATATAGGTTTTATTATATCGCAAATAAAAAAATACGATCTGGACATTCTGGTAATAGATGACGGATCTACAGATGGAACCCAAGAGCAGTTGTCGAATATAAAAAACATAAGCACTATCTCCCATGAAAAAAACCTTGGCTATGGGCAGACTATTATTGATGCCTTCAAATATGGAATTTCAAATGGTTATGACAGTATAATTACAATGGATTGTGACGGTCAGCACATACCGGAGGAAGTACAGATTTTCCTGACACAAATATCAGACTACGATATCGTGTCAGGATCCAGATATCTAATACAAGCCAATAAATTAGACCCACAAATTCCGCCCGACAGATATGCAATAAATATGGAGATAACCAAATTATTAAATGAGACAACAAAGCTTCATTTAACTGACTCATTTTGTGGTTTTAAGGCGTATAAGACTAACGCAATAAAGAGAATGAAGCTGACAGAAAAGGGTTACGGCATGCCTCTCCAGTTGTGGATGCAGGCATGGAAATCAAGGCTTAGCATTAAAGAAATCCCTGTTAAGCTTATATACAATAACGCAGACAAACGATTTAGCGGCGAGCTCGATGACCCCTCAATAAGAATAGATTATTACAAAACAATAATTAAAAGAGAAATGAGTGGAAGCATAAGAAATCAGGAAATAGCGTATATTTAATGTACACAATCAGAAAGTTCTTAAAAAACATGGTTTCCACAAACCTGTCTTTTGAAGAGAAACGGGAGCAAATGGTAAAAACGCATTTAATAGCCAGAGATATCATAGATAATGAAGTACTCCGCGCTATGGCTAAGGTTCCCAGGCATGAGTTCCTGTCTGCTGATCTTTGGGACAGAGCTTACGATGATACACCTCTGCCAATTGAAGAAATGCAAACTATTTCTCAACCCTATATGGTTGCATATATGATCCAGGCACTTTCGATTAAGAAGGGAGACCGTATCCTTGAAGTTGGTACTGGTTCCGGCTATCAAACCGCACTGCTTGCAGAAATACACGAAAAAGTTTATACTGCTGAGATCAGGAAACAACTGGCGCATAAGGCGTTGGCGAAATTAGAGAAATTAGGATACGGTGACAGAGTAAAGCTTCGTATTGCTGATGGTAGCGTGGGTTATGAAGGAGAAGCTCCTTTTGACGGCATAATAGTGGCCGCAGCGACTTTTGACATACCTGAACAACTTATTGAACAGCTCGCAGAAAAAGGAAAAATTGTAATACCAATAGGCGGCACTGACGTACAAACACTAGTCAGAGCAACAAAAGTAAATGGACGATTAATGGAGGAAGAACTCTTTAAATGTATGTTTGTTCCGTTAGTAAGGAAAGGGCCCGAAAACAATTAGGTTTCGCAGTGAATATTCAACATCATATACCCTCTTTATATATTCATATCCCATTTTGCATAAGCAAATGCATATATTGTGATTTTAACTCAATTGTAATGAAATCACCGGCAGTTGATGAATATCTAAAGGCTATCGAAAAGGAACTTCAATCGGCTACCGAAAATTATTCCTTTAGGACTGTTTTTATAGGTGGTGGCACACCTACTGTTTTAAACGAAAGGCAACTAAGCTGGCTATTGAGAATGATCGCCAAACACGTAGATGTTCCCAATCTCAGAGAATATACAATTGAAGTAAATCCGGGCACGTTGAGCGATGAAAAAGCCGTCATCATGAAAAACAGTTATGTTGGCAGGATCAGTATTGGTATTCAATCTTTTAACGATAGGTATCTTAAGCTTCTCGGACGCATCCATTCTGCAAATGAAGCAAAAGATGTTTTTTTAAATGTCAGAGAAAAAGGATTCAAAAACATTAGTATTGATCTGATTTACGGTTATCCTGCTCAAACCCTAAGCGAATGGAAGAAAGACTTACGAGAATGTTGCACGCTTGGCCCGGAACACATCTCTGCTTATTGTCTTACGTATGAATCGGGAACACCAATTGTTAAGATGACCGATTCAGGGAACATGAAGAGATTAAGCGAAGAAGAGGAACTGAAAATGTATGAATTCACAAATGATTTTCTCTGTGATAAAGGTTATAATCATTATGAAATATCAAATTTTGCAAAACAGGGCAAAGAGTGTCAACACAATACCGTTTACTGGGAGAACAGAGAATACATTGGAATAGGTGCCGGGGCATTTTCTTATGTTAATGGTGAACGAAGCTGTAATATAAAAAGCGTAAAAGAATACATTACTTCAATAGAATCAAAGAAGAAGTCAATATGCTTTTCTGAGAAATTACCTCAAAAACAACGCGCATCTGAAATACTCATTATGGCATTGAGAATGACGTCCGGTATCTCAAAAAAGGAGTTCATTGAGAGATCAGGTTTTGATTTAAACGAGCTTTTTAGAAAACAATTATATGACCTAACGCGAGCAGGCTTGATAAACTTCGATGATGAAAGAGTTAAATTGACCAAAAAAGGACTCTCTTTAGCAGACTCGGTAATGATGGAATTTGTGTAACAATTTTATTTAAGGAGTTATTACATTGATAAATGCAATAGATTTAAGAAAAGGGCTGGTCATAAAAATTGACGGAGAGCTTTATACCGTATCAGGCTTCAATCATGTCACACCCGGCAAAGGACGGGCCCACATGCAAGTAAGCATGAAAAGTCTAAAACAGGGTAATGTCACTCAAAAACGATTCAGACCTTCAGATAAAGTAGAAGATATATTTGTTGACCGCAGAGACATGGAATATTTATATCAGGAAGGAAAAAACTATTGTTTTATGGACACAGAAAACTACGAACAGGTTTTTCTTTCAGAGGACGTCCTTGGCGATGCAATGTCGTATATTGCGCCAAACTCCAAAGTGTCTGTTTCGCTTTACAACAATAACGCTATCGGAGTAGAGCTTCCATCCTCTGTCACGTTGAAGATTACAGAAACAGACCCAGGCACAAAAGGAGATACCGTAACAAATGTATTCAAACCGGCAACACTGGAAACGGGCTTTGTAACCAAAGTGCCACTCTTTGTAAATACCGGAGAAACTGTAAAAATTGATACTCGTAATGGCGAATTTATGGGCCGAGCATAGAATGAATAAGGGTTCAAGAAAATGCAAACAAACATAGAAGAATCTATAAAACTATATGGTAAAAAGATTGATGATCTTCTCATTGAAATCATCCCACCGGATAGAGATGATTATTTAAGCGAACCTATATGGCACCATCTGAGAACTGGCGGAAAACGGATAAGACCGGCCATATGTCTGATCACATGCAAAGAGCTGGGTGGCAATCCCGATGAAGCGCTTTATTTTGCTTTGGCAATAGAGATCTTACACAATATGTTCCTTCTGCACGATGACATAGAAGATGAGGATACCATGAGACGTGACCAGCCGACTGTGTGGGTCAAATACGGGATTGCCAATGCTGTCAACTCAGGCGACTATCTACTGGCACGGGCATACCACTGTATTCTTATAAGTCCGATACCGTCGGAGAAAAAATTGAAGCTCTTAGAAATATTTACTTTGACATACGAAAAAACGGTAGAAGGACAGGCATTGGATATCAATGCAAGAGGTGCTACTGATTATACTGTTGAAAAATATCTTGAACTGGTAAGGCTGAAGACAGGCTATTACCTTGCTTGCGGAATGGTTGGGGGTGCCGTAGCATCCGGAAACGCAGATGAAACAATAGATAAGATCTGGAATTTAGGCAAACTGATGGGACCTGCATTCCAGATAAAAGACGATCTAATTGATCTAACGGTTGGCAAGGGACGCGGGGGCGTTATCGGCTCCGACATAAAAGAGGGAAAAGCCAGTTTTCTATATGCCTATACTTCAGAGTTGGCAAATAGTGGCGACAAAGCATCACTTATTGAAATAATGACGAAGCAGAGGGACGAAACAACTGATGATGATGTAAAACATGTTCTGAATATTTACAATAGATATGGTGCTATAGATCATGCACAAAAGTATGCAGATGATTTAATAAAACAAACTTACGATATAATCGATCAAATACCGACTGACAATAAAGCGGTATTCAGGGATATTGCAAACTTTATGTCTCAACGAATGACATAAGAGCTAATATAGATTCATTAATATTTTTTTAACAAAGGAAAGAACATGAAAAACATCTTTAAAATAAGAAGCTACAATCCAATTATTTGCCTCTTACTGGCAGCATTCTTAATATATGGATGCGGAAAAGAGAAGACGCCGGAGATAGTCGCCGTCCAGGAAGAGGAAAAAATTGAAAAGAAAATTGAGAAAAAACCGATTGCCAAGCTTCCAAACCTGGGCACAAACGCAGAAGAGTATTATACTTTCGGCATTGAAGCAATAAAAGAAGGAAACTTCACCATGGCAGTCCAGGCATGGGAAAAAGCAGTAGAAATTAATCCGACTATGGTTAAAGTATATAATTATCTGGGACGTGCCTACTATACACAGGGCATGATAGAGGGTGCAATAGATGCTTATAAGAAAGCTGCTGAACTCGACCCTGCTAACCCGAAAAGTTATATCAACCTTGGAATTGCTTATAGATACGACGACGAATATGAATTGGCAATAGATGAACTCAATAAGGCAATCGAACTAAATCCTCTTTCCGCACTTGCGTACGATGAGATTGGTATGGCTTTGATAAAATTAGAAAAAAATGACGAAGCCATTGCAGCATTTAAGAACGCGATAGCTATTGACTCTGAATTTCCACAGCCGCACAATAATCTCGGAGTTATCTACCTGATGCAGGGAAAAGCAAAAGATGCCGATACCGAATTTAAAAAGTTCGAGGAATTAATGAAAGCCAAAGATGCAAAACAGGCAAAAATAATGGGTGGATCATCACATTGAACTCCCTATACATTAAATTTAGCTAAACAATAAAATAACTAAAGGAAACTAATTCTATGAAAAAATACCTATCAATCCCCTGCCTGGCCATGACAATTATATTCGCCACCTTCACCTTCACTACCGGATATGCACATCAGGTAGCAGAGCTCACAACAGAAGAGCTTGCGAGTCAAATTGGAAAAACAGAGGCAGAGCTAAAAGAAATAGACAGGAAAATCATTGCATACAATGAGGCCGTCGAGTCCAACCCGGACGATGCAGACGCACATTTCAACCTCGGTGTTCTGTATGAGCAGAAGATGAAGTTCAATGACGCAATAACAGAATACCAAAAAACAATTCAATTAAAACCAAATTTCGTTAAAGCACGCATAAATCTCTCTCTTGTCTTTACCGAACGCAATATGTTTGCAGAGAGTGTCAACGAACTGAAACAAGTACTGAAGATAGATCCTGCAAATGTGGATGCGCATAAATATATCGGACGTTCTTATTATAAGACTGGCCTGCTAAATGATGCGCTTGAAGAATTCAAAAAGGCCCTGGAGTTAGAGGACAAAGACCCAGAAATACACTGCTACCTTGAAAGCGTTTATTATAGTATGGGGCGATTGGATGATGCAGTCACCGAGCTTAAAAAAGCAATTGAAATTGATCCACAATTTAAAACAGCACACCTTAATCTGGGGTTCGTCTACTATGAGCAGGGCAAATTTGATGAGGCAATGGAAGAATACGAAATTGCTATTGGTATTGATCCAAAATTCGCAGACGCGTATAGTAATATGGGTCTGGTTTATTGTGAGAGAAAAATGTTCGATGAGGCCATTACTATTCTTAAAAAAGCCATAGAAATAAACCCCTCGCTACCTGACGCTCACAGTAATCTGGGTTTTGCATACTGGAATAAGGGACTCAAGGACAAAGATGAAGAGATGAAGAAGAAAGCCATGCGTGAAGTCACTATATATAAAGGATTGATCGGGGCGCAACAATAATTACCTGTTAGAGGCCGTATCCACCGGTATGGTGCCAACGTAAATTCATAACAGACATGGACTATAAAAAGTTATAAACGATAATCGGTTACAGTGGGTTTATCGTGTACGAAGAGTGCTACGAATACAATGAAGATGCATGTTTTATTGCTGACAGCAAAGAGTCCGCAAGACAATTCATGATGGATTGCGGACATGAGAATGCAGACTATAAAATCAAAGCTATATCTTTCGCGGACATCATGAAAGGTTATGGATACTCTTCAGGAGAGTATGCAATGGAAGAGACGGCATTTCAGAACTTCAAGAAAATAGCGGAAGATAACAAGGTAAAGTTCAAGGCAAAAGAGTTCCATCTTGATCCAACGTTAATAGTTGTTAATGTTAATGATAGTTGCGTTGTAGAAAGGATCAGGTCAATTTTCTGCTCACCCGGTTTTTCCCAGAGCTGCCATCTGATTTCGCCCAGACTCTGTTGCTTTATATTGTCTGAAATGATTAACAGATCAATATAACAAACCTACGTCCAACATTATATAAATGTATGCGTAAACTTTCGGTCAAAATAGCCATCATACTTTTCGCTATCCTTACCACCATAATAGCTGCCATATCCGCTATTACATTTCTCATAAATAATGGAAAACTAACGACGCTTATTGAACATCGGGCCAGAGCATATACAAATTTTGATATCAAGATAGAAGATATACACCTTGATCTCTTTTCAGGAATCCAGTTAGAACAGATCAGTGTACAAGGACTTTGTGGTCAGACGATTTTCACACTTAAATGCAACGCCCTTACAATTAACTATAAACCCTTTGATCTCCTGAAAAAACGTATAAAAAAAATAGATATTTCTGATATACAGATCAGCCTGAATGGAGAGAAGAGAAACACTATACCCTCCAATACTTCAAGTAGTTACGAAATCCCCACATTCAATATAAAGGATTATTACCCTGAAGACCTCCTCATTGAAGATCTCGCCGTTAATAACATAAAAGTAAAGGCTACAACAGGTGGTTATGCATTTACATTAACGGAAATGGACGTGCAAGCTAAAGAGATCCGGATGGCAACGCCTGTTGATATTTGCATTGATGGAAATTTTTCCATTTCAATCAATGCAAATACCGCTTCCCATAACCTATTCGGAAAAATCTATATAAACACTAAATATAGTTTGTCGGATGACGAATTAATAATCACTGACGGTTCATATTTATTAGCAAATGGTTTAGAAAAATTTTCAATTAACGGTAAAGTCTGTTCCATTACCTCTCTGCCTGAAATAAGTTGCAAAGTAAGTTTGCGTGGACTTCCAATGAATAATATTACCGGTTTACTAAGTAATTTCAATCTTTTGAATTTTCCCTCTCTGATATTAGGTGGAGAATGTGATCTTAATCTTTCTGTTCAAGGAAATCTCAACAAATTAAAATTAAACTCAAATATCGTGATAAAGAGTTTGAGCACAAAGATTGATAAGGCACTCTTCAAGTCCGATATGCTGGGAATACCAATCGAGGCAACACTTTCCCGCTCAGACACAAAAAATACAATAAAAGCTGATGGCAAGCTTGTTGTGCACAAGGGGCATCTTCAAGTACCAAACGGACAAATAAGAGACATAGACCTTTCAACAACGTTTACCCTGGACTATCCAAATCAAATAACACTCTCTTCCGATGTTATTGATGGGGAGTTACGCTATAACAATGCTTACTACACTATCAGTAAGCTTATTTCAAATATCAGAGTGAATGCCACTCTGAAGCATCCGGAAAGCATACTGTTACAAACACAGTTCTATACCCCCTTTTCAGAACCCGTACTCATAACCGGCAATATTGACATGAAAGAGAGTATTATCAGAGATATCACCCTCAATATTCATAATATAAACGGCAACGCCCTATCAGAAGCTTTTAAGCCTTTTTTCCCAGAAAACTATAAAGATTGGTCATTAAACGGTAATATGTCCATAAACACTACCTTGGACCATATCGGCAAAGAGAATCTTCAAAAGATGACAGCTGTCACCGAACTGTCATTCTCTAAACTCAAATTCGCATCGCCTGACTATGATTATTTTGGAGAAAAAATAGACGGGCACATCAATATAAATACGATAATTGACAACCGTTTTAATAAGTTCTCATTTCGCACAAATGGTACATTCAGCCCCTTCCTCATTCAACTTAGAGAATTTACCACAAATATGAGAAACAGAAAAACAGACTTCTCCATAAAAGGGAATTATGATGCCCAGAAGAAACATATAGCAGAAATTGAAAGTGTTTTATCCTGGGACAATATGGGAGTTATCACTGGAATGGGAGATATCCTGCATTTCACTGACGATCCACACTTTGATATAAACCTTGCAGTAAAGGAACTATCAAATTCCGCCATCTTTGACACCTTTGTGAAAGATACGGTAGAGTACTCAAATCCGGTACTATTCAATTCCAGTATTGAGGGAGAATCAAATTCCCGCTTTTACATTAAAGGGTCTAAAAATGATTTAACCATTAAAGGACATGTTGATATAAAAAAATTAAATCTTGAATACGGTGATATCTCTATTGAAGATTTCAGTATTGATCTTCCAATCTCTATGACATATCCTCGATCAAAAACTCTGATTTTAAAACAGGATATTCCGAACTCAGAATATGGGACTATTCAGATGAGAAAACTCTCTTACGGCCCACTTGACATAGAGGATATCAAAATCAATCCCGTAATTATTTCAAACAATTTTTTCATTAGAGAACCTTTTAACATTCCAGTTTTTGATGGCACAGTAAACATCAGGGACGTGTCTGTAGAAAATATAATAAATAACGACAGAAAGATTAAGTTTGAATTTCAGCTTAACAATATCAACCTGGAAGACATGACGACAGCTTATATGCTGACACCCTTTGAAGGCACTTTAAGCAGTTCCGTTATGTCTTTTCAACAAGAGGAGCAAAGACTCTTTTCAAAAGATGAGATAAGCATTAAGCTCTTTGGGGGAGATATTACCATAAGTGATTTAACACTAAATAATTTTCTATCATCTATGATGGAGATTGGATTATCGGCAAAGGTTGAACATCTGGATTTAGGAAAAATGTCAAATACCTATCGCGAGTGGGGAAACATTACGGGTATTATAAATGGACAAATAAATGATTTCAAGCTAGTTGCCGGAGAGCCTTCCGGCTTTGAGATGGAAATGAAAACTGAAAGCACTCCTGGCATCAAGCAAACCGTCAGTACAAAGTTCCTTAAAAACTTTGTACCCGGCATAGGAAATGTATTGGACAAAGTAGGATTTACTAACTATAAATACGCTGTTATGGGGCTTCATGCTAGACTCGAGAATGACTATGTCAAGTTGCAGGGGGCTGTTAGAGAAGATGGAAAAGAGCTGTTCATGAAGGGTGCCGGAATGAAACGGCTCGAAATTGTTTTTCCCAATGTCAATAAAAGAGTACCATTTAAAACATTCCTTAACTCTTTTAAAGGAATGTTGGGTTCAGACACCGATGGCACCCAGGTGCACTTTAAATAAGGAGGATCAAGGCGATCTTTGCCTGTCTGTGCGTAACACACAGACAAACGCTCTCTCTACGTGAGAACTTGCGCCAAGCCGCCAAGAACGCAGAGGCATTCTGGTTTTAAGAATTTTTTCTTAGCGAACTTAGCAGCTTGGCGTGAGAATTATTAATTTATAAAATTTCCCTGTCCGTGTGTATAAGGACATATAAAATTGAAAGGAGCAAAATTTATGAAAAAGCATATTGTAAAATACCTTGCACTTCCACTGTTGGCATTTGTTGTCATTAGCTGTGCCGTAATTACTGTTAACGTATACTTTCCTACCGAAGCGGTTGAAGAGGCTGCAGAAAAAATCATTGGCGAAATCCAGGGTGAAGACAATTTGCAGAGTAAGGCAGACTATAACGGCCATCAAGGTCATTTCCAAATGCCACTCCATTTTTTAAATATTTTTGGCAACTCTACAGTTTATGCTGGCGAAATTGACCTCAACCTGACAACTCCCGCGATCCGCAAATTGGTAGACTCCATGAAGGCCCGTAATGCTAAAATCATGCAGTTCAAGAATAAAGGCATCATTGGTGAAACTAATGACGGCATGCTCGCTATAAGGGAAATGGACGGCTTGGGAGGAGAAGTAATCAGGACTGTCAAACGCTTGTTGAGAGCCGAAAATGACGACCGAAAAATGCTGTATAATGAATTGGCAACAGCAAATAAAATCGCGCTGTCAGATGTCGGAAAAATACAGGTCGTCTTCGCAAAAACCCATAAACTGAAGGACAAATCCGGTCACTGGCATCAGGATGAAAATGGAAATTGGATACAGAAGAAATAAGTGCTTACACCGTTTTTTGTCTTTAATGTTTTTTTTAATAGGAATGAGATTTCAACAGCTAATAAACGGAGGAAATGTTCATGGGACACGTCTTTGCAAAAATCAAATTAAGCAACCCGACGCAAACTAATTTTGAAGCTGTAGAGGTAAATGCACGTGTAAAACCGCTAAAACTACAAACATAAAAAAGGATATGAGAAGAAACCTGTCAGTAAGTCAGAATTTAGTATCTGGAAATCTGAGCAGGAATGGGTTGATAGATGAAAAGAGGCGAAATCAGATGGCACAAATTCAAATGTCCGGACAAAAGACTCATGGTTGTAATACTAATGAAAGATTCGATATTAGAGTATCTGGGAGAAGTTACCATTGCCCCTATAACCTCAACAAAAGAGACATTCCCAGTGAAGTGTTGTTGACTCATGAAGATAGTATGCGTAAAGATTGTGCAATTAACTGTGACCATATACAAACCGTTTCAAAAAACAAAATAGGCTCAGTAATTACCACACTTCATCAAGACAAACTCAAACAGCTTAGTAAGGCGATA
>JAIQZR010000074.1 GCA_021777035.1 Candidatus Scalindua sp.
AAAACCGTTGTAAGTAAATAAAGAGGGGATTGCCTGTTTGTAGGTTTGTAGTTGCTTGAATGCGGATATCACAGTTGCATTTTCATCAGTAGGATTCTTAAGTTCTATAACTACAAGTGGCAGGCCGTTTACAAAGAGAATGATATCGGGACGTTTGTTTACACTATTTTCGATAACCGTAAACTGATTAGTAACAAGAAAATCATTATTTTCAGGATTATTAAAATCAATCAACCATACGAAATCACCACGGTCACTACCGTCCTTCTGATAACTTACCTTTATACCTTCGGTAAGCATACGGTGAAAGGTCTCGTTATTGGTGATCAACTCTGGAGAGTTTAGCCGGAGTATCTGTTTTACAGCATCTTCTCTGATATCCTCTGGAATTTCAGGGTTAATCCTGCCAACCGCTGATTGCAGACGTTCAATTAACAGCACATCTTCAAAAGACTCTCTTTCCGGTGTGGCACTGTCCGGAGCGATAGATGGTGCATATATATACTCGTAGCCAGATATCCCAAGTAACTCTATGGCAAATTCTTCTATAATGTTCTCCGTTATTTTTTTCATTTACTTCACCATTATCTTCCAGTAACCGCCCTTTGCCGCACCCTCGCGTTTCACGATTCCTTTATCTTTTAGCGTTTCGAGCCGTTTTTGAACCGCAGATTCGTTAATCTTAAGCAAGCTTGAAAGTTTCCTGCGTGATATGGAAGGTGTCTGTACAAGTATATCGAGTAGCTCCTGTTGCTTATCTGTAAGTTTCTGACCACCTTTTCTGACTACCTTTTCTGACCACCCTTTTCGACCACTCTTTTTCCCCGGCTCTTTTCCTTTACTACCTAATAAATTCTGCATACGAATTTTATTCAGCATTTCAGTTGCATCTATTTCCAGCATAAAATTTGAAGGTAAATATTTATACTCCGGTATCGGAATTCCATGATTACGGCATTCTAATTCGATTTTTTCGAGTAGTTGCCCTGTCCCTTCAGTTTGAACTGTTCGGAATTTCCGAACAGTTGAATCCATCTCCAATTCTCCTTCTGCATATATTTTCTTAAGATGCTCGCTAATCGTTGCTTTTGACTTTCCAAAAAGCTCTCCGATAGCCTTTTGTGTCAGCCATACCGTTTCATCTTTCAGAAATACCTCGATATTTACTTTTCCATCGTTCCCTGTGTAGAAAAGGAAATCTGACTGTTTAGCAGGAAGATTGTTTTTATTCATGACCGTTTGCTTCCATATAGTTTGCAGGCGAAGGCGTAAATGTACTGGTAGCACGGTTGTTCGGGAAGTTCGATAGCAAATTTTCGAACTCGGATTCAAAACTTTTGCGCATAATTACTCACTAAATAAATTGTAAAAAAGATAATGGATTTTAACCTCTTTGTCTTCATCGTCTATATTGTGTATTGCAGAGTAATGGGTTTCATTTATTTTTTTATAACTATTTCTAAATGATTTGCTTTCCTGGATGATAGAAGTAATTTCTGAAAATATTTTTGAAAAATTTTTTATTCTTGCAAAAAAGATAACTACTCCGTAATTGTGCCTCCATGTTAAATACCCCCTGAGCTGATTAATTGTTTCGTGAAATAATTTTTTACCACCCCACTGTTTACATTCAAATACAAGGATATTTCCTTTGTTGATGTTGAGATAAATATCTGTTTTTCCTTTCTTAGAAAAGGTTTCGCCAGTAGCTTTACCCTCAAAAATACTATTTAAATTGGCTAACAACAAGTCGCGAAGTTCTTCTTCCCCTAGTGACACCAACGCTTTTGGTGTTCTTTCAAATGATTTTGCTTGATTATCTAATACCTCTAAAATGTCATTGATCTTATTCTCGTCAAGCACATATTCCTCAGGCAGATGTGGGTCTGGTTTGATTCTTTTCACTATTGGCTTTGAATCTAATACAATACTCTGCGCTCCTTGTGGAATATTTCTTTTAAGAGGAATATTAATTTTTTGTGTTAAGGAATGAACTTTATCTTTATTTTTTTGGATTTCTTGCTTTCTGTTTTCAATTACCACCTTAATACCATTTAACAAGCTCTCATTTTCTCTTTGAATATCGTTGTTTTTCCATTGTATGAGTTGGCTAACCCTTCCAATTCCGCTGTTTACTTCACTTGCAATTTTATCTTCGTCATAAGAAAAGCCATAGCCCTTAGTTTCAATAAGAAATGTAACTGTGCTTTGATTCCATTCAAATTCATCCCCAGAGAAACTATATGAAAAAGTAGAGGCTTGCAGTTGAGATATGGTCTGAATATCTTTATTTGGTTTTATAGGAATTTCTACCCGTACCCTTTCGCAAGGAAAATCTATATCACCTTGACTACTATAAAATTGCTCTCTTTGATGTGCAGGAATAGTCTTCACATAGCTTTGATGTTCCCAATTTGTCTCTCTTGCTTCATCTAATTCAATTGGTGATAATGCATGTTGTTGAAAATAATATTCAGCTAATTCTTGAATATCACTGCCAATAATCTGTTCTTCCGACTCTCTCAAAATCACACTTCTTGCTTTTTCAAGTACGTCTCTATAATAATCTGATATTGAAGCTCTGTTATACATAGGTTTATATAAATTAAAATTTCACTCTCACTTCACCGCTCATTAATTTGGGTAAAAGCGTATCTCGGAGTTTTTCGAGGGTGCATATTTGTGATTTGTTTAGAAATATTTTCTTAAAGCACGGCGATACTGATTGTTCAAACCGAAGGATTTCAGCTTCTTCTGGCAAAGGAACTTTAACTTCTTTGAAAGTAGTAGTTGTTATTGTATCAAAAACACTACCATAAGCCGAAGCCTGTAATTCTTCGACCACATGATTTACAAGCAAGTATGTGAAGAAAAAGCATTCTGAAATTTTAGGTTTAGGTAAAATACCATAATTAGACTGACTAAAAGCCATCGGTTGAGCAAGTAAACAATACTTCCCAACAGTACCTCTTGCAGAGATTACAGTTGCATATTTTGGCAACAGCTTTGCAGAACTATTCTTTAACCCGACTTCCGTTATACTTTTTCCTGAGTGATTTATAAAAGATTTATGGTTCGATGCAATGTCTCCACCGGCCAACCAAAGAATATCACCATCCCAATATTCAGCAATTGCTGTTTTTGGAGTTCCTCCACCGATTAATTGGATAACTTCTAGAAGGCCGCCCTCCTCCCAATCCTCCTTCTCCCCCTCCATAAACCACTGCCTGAAGAGCGTTTCTGCCATGGCTTCGAGGGTTTTGTTCTGTAGGTGGAGCAGGTCTATTTTGTCATCAAGACTGGAAAGGACAGAGGCGATGGTTTTTTGTTCGGGGAGAAGGGGAAGTATGATGTCTATTTCTTTAAATGTATCTCTTGTGATTGTATCAAATACACCACCATGTGCAATTTGTAGAAAATTCGAAATGGTATCTTTTAATATAAATAATAGATGTAATCATTTATGGATACTCCATCTACTGCCCTTATACCATAGCAGGATTGATTAAAAGACATTTTCTTACCCAAAACAGCCAAAACACCAACTGTTCCTCTTGCAGAAATAATAATATCGCCTTTGTTTAACAGCTTGGTACTACTATTATGCAGGCCTTTCTGTGTTATTTTCTTTTCTGTTTCATAAACAAATTTTCTTCCTGTATTAAAATCAACAACAGACAACCAAGGTATATTTCCATCCCAATATTCTGGTTGTGATGTTTTTGGAGTTCCACCTCCAATTAAATCTATCACATCTCTCAAGTTCCAATCTTTCCAACCTTCCAATACCGGTTTCTGCTG
>JAIQZR010000075.1 GCA_021777035.1 Candidatus Scalindua sp.
ATGAAGCAATATGCTCTCCAGGAGGTCTATTCTAAGGAGGTTGCAGACGCGCATACTTCCGGGATGGTTCATATTCATGATCTTGGTTATCCAACCAGGGTGTATTGTTCGTCTCACTCTCTTGAGTATTTAAAAAAATATGGATTGTCATTGGAGAATCTGGACACTGCTTCTGCTCCGGCTAAACATGCCCGGACATTGACTGGTCATTTAAATACATTTCTTGCTTCGATGCAGGCTTATTATGCCGGGGCCCTGGGAATAGGTTATGTCAATATAATGTATGCTCCATATGTGGAACATATGAGCGCTGAAGAGATGAAGCAGGAGGCCCAGCACTTAATCTTCAGCGGTTCTCAGAGCGCATTCTCCCGTGGAGGTCAGACACTGTTCTTGGATTTTAACATACACACTGGGGTGCCAAATTATCTGAAGAAGATTGAGGCGGTAGGTCCTGGAGGAAAGTTTACGGGCAGGACGTACGGAGAGTATGAAGAGGCTTCACAGAGATTTACAAAGGCATTGCTTGATGTCTGGCGAAATGGTGATTGCCATGGTCATGTGTTTGCATTCCCTAAATGTGATTTTCATATAAGCCAGGACACATACACAGACCCTAAACAATATGAACTCCTGGAATATGCCTCACAGATTGCCAGTGAAAACGGTGTGCCATATTTCGTTTTTGATAGAGATGAAATAACCTTGTCAGCATGTTGTCGATTGCGTACGACTATTGACGATAATTACATGATCGACCATCCGGAGAGTATGAGATTTTGCGGATTTCAAAATATAACCGTAAGTCTTCCTCAGGCTGCTTACCGGGCAGGCAGGGGAAACCTTGACGAGCTTTACAAGGAAATTGACAGGGGTATGGATATCGCTATCAAGGCCCATTTTGAGAAGAAGCACTTTATTACCAGGTTGATGTCTTCTCCGAACATGCCACTCTGGGAAATTGGTAAGATTGCTCATGATGGAAGACCGTATGTAGATCTGGAAGCGGCAACATATATTGTCGGTATTATAGGGCTAAATGAATGTTTACAGTTTATGATTGGTAAAGAATTACATGAAGATGATGAAGCCCTTAAGCTTGGCTTGCGCATTATTTCTCATATGTATTTCAAGGTAAAGGAAGAGGGTAAAAAGCACAATCTGAAATTTTCACTTGAAGAGTCACCTGCCGAAAGTGCAAGTCGAAGGCTTGCCAAGATTGATGTCCGTAATTATCCGGAAGCTGTAGATCTGGTTAAGGGTCACATGGAGAGAGACGAATTTTACTATACAAACAGTGTTCATCTGCGTCCTGATGCACCTGTGGATATGGTTAAGAGGATAGAGGTGCAGAGTATGTTCCATGGCATGATTGAATCAGGGGCGATAATACACGCATTTGTGGGTGAAGAGAGGCCACCGGCTTCCAGTATTATGAAGCTTGTTAAGAGGACTTTTGAGAATACACAGGCGGCACAGTTGACCATATCGCCGGAGTTTACTATCTGTAATGAGTGTCACCGGGTTATCCCCAGGTTGGTAGATCAATGCTCTTACTGTGACGCATCAAATCTTTACAGTATAAAAAGGACTGCATCGCAAGATAGGATCAACAATTGGGACAGGACTAAGATGCAGGAGTTGGTCAATAGGCATGAAGAGAATATTACTGCATCAAACAAAAGCTGTAAATAGGAATTGAAAGGAGATAGATTCTGTCTATAACAATAAAGGGTTTTGTAGAAAGTAGTTTAATAGAGTGGGAGGGGAATATTGTCTCCATTCTTTTCCTGCCACACTGTAATATGAGATGTCCTTACTGTCACGCTACCCATCTGGTAAAAAATCCTAACGAGCTTGAAAGTATACCGTTAGAGGTTGTAGCGCAGAGTATCGAGAAACACAAAGAGTGGTTGGATGGTGTAGTGATTTCCGGAGGGGAACCTACGTTTCATAATGACCTTGATATGCTTATAAAAATCTTCAAAGATATGGGCTTAAAGGTCAGGCTTGACACGAATGGTACAAATCCTGATAAAATAGAGGATTTGATACAGCGAGAGTTGATTGATTGCATTGCTATGGATATAAAGGCACCTTTGAGGGATGGGAAATATAATGAGGTAGGTGGTGTTTTGTGTAGTCTGACGGATCTGCAAAGGAGCATAAAACTGATAATGGAAAGTGGGATAGAGTATGAGTTTCGTACTACTGTTTGCCGGGCTTTCATGGATAAATCAGATGTTGTCGAAATCGCGCAGGGCATAGCCGGTGCGAGTAGATATATTTTGCAATCCTTTAGACCAACCAACTGTCTGGACAATACGATGTTTGACGTTTTGCCATATTCAGAAGATGAAATGAGGGATTTTGCTGAAAGCGCGCGAAGGTTTGTAAAAAACTGTTACGTTAGAGGTGAAGAAATGAAGGCCTTGAGCTGTAATTAGTAACTCTTCGATTATTTTGGTTCTATTTTGTCATTAAGGAGGGCAACACAATATGGTAGTAAAAAAAGTTGTTCGTAAGAAGTGTGTAACGAAGAAGAGCACCGCAAAAAAGACAACAGCGGAAAAAACGGTGGCAAAGAAAGCTGTAGCTAAGAAAAGAGTAGTTAAAAAGGCCGTAGTGAAAAAAGTTGCACCTAAGAAGAAGATTTGTGGAACAAAAAAGAAGGCTACAACTACTGCGGAGAAAAAAGCAGTTGTTAAGAAAAAAATTGCAGTTAAGAAGAAACCGGTAGCCGGTAAGAAACCCACTACAAAGAAGAAAGTTGCAAGGGCAAAATAAGACTTGCTCGTGTTGCGTGGTGGTTTGAAAGTAGAATGTTTTGTGAGAGATTACACGCTAAAGGTCTTAAAGAGTATGTAAATGCAAAGTATTTTAAATCGACATTATCGGATCAAAGGTTGAAAGAGTTTAAATGGGGCGTCTCTGTGAAGAGGCGCTCCTTTTTTATAGGGTAAATGAAATTCTAGCGTTGTAAATGGAGTGGACTAATCTATTATGTTGCTTAAAAAATTAGAATTATTTGGTTTTAAGTCATTTGCTGATAAGACATGCTTTGATTTCGGGAGAGGCATTAACGGCATTGTTGGCCCTAACGGATGTGGGAAGAGTAATGTTGTTGACGCATTTAAATGGATACTCGGAGAGCAGAGAGCAAAATCGCTCAGAGGTAATGAAATGTTAGATGTTGTTTTCAGCGGTACGAATACACGGCCTTCTATGGGCTATGCAGAAGCGTCACTGACTTTCCTGAATGACAAAGACTTGTTGCCGGTAGAATATGATGAGGTGTGTATTACAAGACGTCTTTACGTCACGGGAGAATCTGAGTACTTGATAAATAAACAGCCATGTCGATTAAAGGATATTAAAGAGCTGTTTCTTGGCACGGGGGTTGGGGGAAGTTGTTACTCAATTATGGAACAGGGGAAGATCGAATCTCTATTACAGGTAAATGCGCAGGAAAGACGTTTTGTTTTTGAAGAAGCGGCAGGTATCAGCAAATACAAAACTAAAAAGAGAGAAACTATGTTAAAACTGGAAAAGGTTGAACAAAACCTGCTCAGAGTTAACGATATAATTGAAGAGGTTCAGAAACAACTACGCTCTATAAAACTTCAAGCAGCAAAGGCACGCAAGTACAATGAACGCGTTGTTAGATTAAAAGAGTTAAGAATCAAACTCTCTTTGAATAAATATAAAATGTTTAAAGATGAAATGACGAATGCCCAGGAACAGATGCAGCAGCAGGAGGAGCAGTGTCGAGAAGCGCTTACTATAATTGCGGATTTGAAGGGTGAAAGAGATAGTTTGCAAAGTAGCATAAACGAACTTGCTTCCGGTCTTGAAAAGTGTCAACTCAATATGGCAAGCCTGACAGCAAAAATTACCAGTTCTCATGATAGGATAGGATTTAATCACAAAACTATTGAAGAACTAAATATACAGAAAGATAAATACGAGAGGTCTATTGATGTACTAAAAAATAAGATTGAATTTGCAGAGAATAGTATTTGTGATTTGAATAGAGATTTAGAAAAAATACATAATGATTTGGCAGATGGAAATAGTAATTTGTCAGCTAAGGAAACAGCATTTAAACAATATGTGTATGAGTATGACGTTCTTCAGCAACAGATTGAAGATAATAAGAAACAGGTTATAGATATGCTGCATAGAGGTTCCAGCCTTCAAAATGAGGTCGGTAGCTTAAGCGCAGAAAGAGATACGATTGGCAACAGGAGGAGTAAATTACTGAATCGCCAGAAAGAGATATCGTCAGAGCTGGAACGTATAGGAAGTGAGAGGCGGGATCTTACAGAACAAAGGGACAAGGTATTAAGTAAAATTGAAGACTTGGAGTTATCTCTGGCAGATACCAACGAACAGATCAAGGTATTAAATTCTGAAATCCGGACTATTGGTGACAATGTAAATAGCCTTCAACAATTACAGGGGCGAAAGGAATCACGTCTGGAAACCCTCGAAGACCTCGAGAAACGTTTTGAAGGCGTGAGCTCGAGTGTGCAGGTGGTTTTAGAGGAATCCGCAAAGGACAATGGGGCTATAGGAGGTATCTGTGGAATAGTAGCAGATTTGATAAAGGTGGATACCGCATATGTATCCGCAATTGAGGCTGTTTTGGGTGATAGGGCACAGATAGTTGTTGCCAACTCTATAAGTGACGTGATGCAGGCATTTAATTTTTTAAAAGAACAGGACAAGGGATATGTTAAATTTCTTCCGCTCGAAGATATAATTGTGGAAGGTGTTCATGCTGCTACAGACTTAAATGCACCTGGTATTGTTGGTAAAGCAGTTGATTTCGTAAAGAGTGAAGAACGTTTCAACTCTTTGGTCGAATATATTTTCAGAGATACAATTATCGTTGAGGATTTTGATACTGCCTTAAGGTTGTCCGGTAATAAGTGTGGTGCAAAATGCATAGTGACATTGAATGGCGAGGTGGTTGAGCCAGGTGGGACTATTCTTGTTGGTAAGGGAAATATACAGATAGGGCTGATTTCCCGGAAGACTGAACTTGTAAGCCTTAAATCGGAACTTGCAAAAATCTTAGAAGAAATTGAAGTCCGTTTGGGTGAAAAGAATATCAAGGAAGGCCAGGTAGAATTCCTGGTTCAAAATGCCGATGAGTTTAAAAGTGAGATAGCTGCGGAAAATATTATTAAGGTTTCACAGGAAAACAACCTCCAGAAAGAAGAATTTAAGAATGTGGAACTAAACGATGAAGTTGGTATTAATGAGAGTGAAATACAGGAAATAAACGAACATATTGAAAGTGTTAACCAGAGGGAAACGAACATCAACGGTGAAATCTCAAACTTAAATGATCAGCGAAAAGTTTTGGAGGATCAGGTTGTCGTGTTAGACAATGACAGAGCCCAGAAGGAATCCAGTAAGGTTAACGTGCAAAACGAGATCACGGAACTTAAGGTCGTACTGGCACAAAAAGAAGAAAGAAACGACAACGTTATTGCTTCTACTGAGAAATTACAAAAAGGACTTTCCGAGAATAAAGAAGAACTAACAGTTGCATATAGTGAAATAAGGAATTGTCAGGAAAAAACTGTCGTAAGTGAAAATATGATTACCGATTTGAATAAAATGCTTGAAGAGCTTCAGGCAGAAAAAGATACACTAGAGAAAGAAAACATAAGGCTGAGAGAAGAACAAAGCGTTTGTAACGGGCAGTTGACTGAAAAAAGCAGGCAAGTAGATGAGTTTGACGAAGAATTTAAAAACCATGAGCATGTAATAAATGATCTGCGGATGAAGGAGAATGGATTTAAAATAAAAATTACAGATATGGAAGAAAGAATTCGTGACGACTATCAGATTGAACTCTCTGCGTTTGCGATGGAACATGGGGAAGAGGATGCCGAGTCATTGGATTGGGAAAACGTGTCCCAGGAGATTGAAGAGTTAAAGAGCAAAGTCGATAAAATGGGTAATGTGAATTTAGAAGCCATTCATGAGCAGACAGAACTTGAGGGTAGAGAGGCGCATCTTACAGGTCAAATGGAGGATCTGCAGACATCTGAAAAAGCGTTAACGGACATTATAAACAAGATAAATATTACAAGCAGAGAGTTGTTTGAAAAGACGTTTCAAGAAATAAGAAATCACTTTCACGAACTATTTCGAAAATTGTTTGGCGGCGGCAGGGCGGACATTATCCTGGAGGAAGGTGTTGATATTTTGGATGCAGGAATAGACATTATTGCTCAGCCCCCCGGAAAAGATCTTAAATCGATTATGCTTTTCTCTGGTGGTGAAAAGGTCATGACAACTATTGCACTCTTATTTGCTATTTTCCAATCCAAACCGAGTCCGTTCTGTATACTTGATGAGGTTGATGCTGCTCTGGACGAAAACAACATTAAGCGTTTCATTCAGATAATAAAAGAATTTGCAATAGACTCACAATTTGTTGTTATAACACATAGCAAGCAGACGATGACTGTGGCAGATATCCTTTACGGAGTCACTATGGAGGAGGCGGGAGTATCAAAGAAGATATCTGTTAAGTTTGAAGAAATAGAGAGGCAGGTAGCATGAGAGATATAAAATAGAGGAGTGTAAGCTAGACGTTCTACAGTGTCGAGAGAGATTCTATTCGCAATTTGATCCCACAATTTCCAGAGAAATTGTTTAAGTCCATGCATAGGAAATTCAATCTTTTGGTAGGAGCCGTCTCCCGACGGCGATCGTAAGCGTTCAAATGTAATAATTCGATCGCCAACGGGAGTTGGCTCCTACCTGCGTATTTATGCCGAAGGCTTAACTTGTCACATCTTGTTTGCTTATAAGTTGCGTACTACAACCAATTAACGGATCTCAATTTCTAAAAGCTTAATGCCGGATAGATCTGACATATTTTCAACTGGCTCGGTACCATCGTATCTGCTTTCAAGGACGGCGTCGCCGTTATTATATATATCAATGGGCATGCGATTCTTTGTTTTTTGCAATATGAATTTATAGTGAAAATATTTACGATTACCGTGGTTCCTTGTAATTACTGATACAATCCTGTTTTTGCCTCGTAGTAGCTTATCGTCAACATCACAGAGTCCCTCACTAGTAAATTTTTCTACCTTCTTCGTCTCCAGAAATACTAAGGCAACCTCATCTCCCGGTGTTATGTCCGTAAGTTTCATCACCAACCCTTCCAGCCCATCTTTCGCTACAACCTTTGTTGGCTCACTGCGCGTAATTCGCTTTGTGTCATTCCACGCATTTGGATCGTCCAGGAAGTAATTTACAATCTTTCCAATCGCATAGCTTGTTTTATTTACAGAGAAAATAATAATAAGTATTATAAATATATTTTGAATCCGTTTGGTTTTCATTATAGCTCTCTTATGGTAAGGTTAGTTAACTTCGTTAATCATTTCTTGTACTTTGACTTGAAAATCGGAATTTTTGTTCATTCGTGATGCAATTTTTGTGTAATCCTCCACGCTTAAACCATGGTTTTTAACAATCTTAATGGTTTCATTGTAATGTACCTTATTGCCAGCGTCATGCATGTAAGATTGTACGTCAACAAATGCTCTTGCAAAAGCCATTAATTTCAGATCATCTATCTCCTCTTCCATATTTTGCTTGTAATATACTTCATCACTAGATAGATACGACGATTTTTCAGTATCATGTCTATTAATATCAAGTGAAATTCCGGGGGCAGTGACTGGATTTGGTGATGTGATCAGTTTTAATATCACAATAATAGAGGCAAAGAGTATAAAAAATATAAGTATATATGTCTTCATATAGTATTGTTATGTACTTTTTTTATCAATCCATTTCGTAGTTTCAGGTGCATTATACGCTACAAACTTTTCCAGTAATCCGTCCGGGCATTCATCGACAAGTATTGTAGAACGATGGGTAGCTTTTATAAATTGCTCTGAGACCGCATGATCAAGAAAGTCAATCACCTTATCATAATAGTGGCATACGTTAAGCAATCCACACGGTTTTTGGTGCATCCCTAATTGTGACCATGTAATAATTTCAAAAATTTCTTCAATTGTACCGAGACCTCCGGGTAAAGCGATAAAACCATCAGATAGATCAGCCATCAATGATTTCCGTTCATGCATAGAGCCAACCTCTCTTAATTCCGTAATGCCTGTGTGTGCAATTTCCTTAGCAAAGAGCGCTTTCGGGATTATACCGATTACGCCTCCACCTTCTTCAAGAACCGCATCAGCAATTTGACCCATTATGCCTACGCTTGCTCCGCCATATACCAGGTCTATATCTCTTTTTACCATGGCATGTGCCATCTGCGTGGCTGCTAACTTATAATCAGGATTTCTACCTGGACTCGACCCGCAATACACACACAATCTTTTCATCTTATGTCTAACTCAATAAAGTTTAAGATTTAATACAACTACTGAAGCTCTAGTATATCCAGCATGACAACCTGTTTGCGAGCAATAAATTGTGTACCTGTAGAAAAAATTACTATTTTTAAATAGTAATGTACTGGCATCTTATCCTTAAGCTTTAAATGTGTACTTTAGCATATAATCAAAATTGACTGTAAATGTGAATGGATCGTTATCTCCGGCATTTCCTGTGTGTAATCAATACAGTTTTTATAATGAAAAAGTACATTTAAAAACTAAAAAAATGGTTGGAATTTCATGGCATTTTGTTTTAGAATGGCCTGTTCGTGTATATTAAGAGTATTTTGTCGTACATCGTTATAAACTAAACTTTTAAAAATAAACAGGAGATGCTATGGGCAGCACAACCCCGTTAACCAATAATAAAAAACTTCAGGCATGGGTTGACGAAATGGCAGCAATGTGTCAACCTGATCAGGTAATCTGGTGTGATGGTAGCAAGGACGAGTATGACGAAATGGCGGATATGCTGGTTAAGAATGGTACATATGTTAAGTTAAATGAAGAAAAAAGGCCAAACAGTTATTGGGCAATTTCAGATCCTGCGGACGTTGCCAGGGTTGAAGACAGGACATTTGTTTGTACAAAAAACAAAGAAGATGCGGGCCCAAATAATAATTGGTGCGATCCTGAAGAGATGAAGGCCGAAATGACAGCCCTTTACACTGGCTCAATGAAGGGGCGCACCATGTATGTTGTTCCTTTCAGCATGGGGCCATTAGGCTCAAAAATTTCTCACATTGGTATTGAGTTAACAGATTCTCCTTATGTTGCAAACAATTTAAAGATTATGACACGTATGGGAAAAGCGGTTTTAGATGTTTTGGGTGATGATGGCGTTTTTATTCCTTGTCTACATTCTGTTGGTAGTCCATTGGAAGAAGGTCAACAGGATGTTCCCTGGCCATGCAATGCAGATAACAAGTACATTACTCACTTCCCAGAAACAAGGACTATTTGGTCATATGGATCAGGTTATGGTGGAAATGCGTTATTGGGGAAAAAATGTTTCGCCCTGCGAATTGCCTCTTCTATGGCAAGAGAAGAGGGGTGGCTTGCTGAACACATGCTTATACTGGGCATTACACCTCCTAATGGAGAGAAAAAATATATTACAGCAGCATTTCCGAGTGCATGCGGTAAAACAAATCTGGCAATGCTGAACGCGACTATTCCCGGATGGAAAGTAGAGTGTGTAGGTGATGATATCGCGTGGATGAAATTCGGTGAAGATGGCCGTCTATACGCAATAAATCCTGAAGCCGGATATTTTGGAGTTGCTCCGGGAACATCAATGAAAACTAATCCTAATTGTATGCTTACGATGAAGGAAAACAGCATTTTTACGAATGTGGCTTATACGGAAGATGGTGATGTCTGGTGGGAGGATATGACAGACGAACCGCCAGCTAAACTAACAGACTGGAAGGGCAATGAATGGACACCTGGAGCAGGGACTCCTGCAGCACATCCGAATGCACGATTCACGGCACATGCATGTCAAAATCCTGTAATTGATCCTGCTTGGGAAGATCCAAAGGGCGTTCCTATATCTGCGTTTCTTTTTGGTGGACGCCGGGCGAGCGTTGTGCCACTGATCCACCAATCATTCAACTGGCAGCATGGAACATTTCTGGGCTCTATTGCTTCGTCTGAAAAAACAGCAGCGGCGGCCGGTAAGGTTGGAGAGTTACGATACGATCCATTCGCAATGCTGCCTTTTTGCGGTTACCATATGGGAGATTATTTCAACCATTGGTTAGAAATTGGAAAGAAAACGGCTCCTGATAATTTACCTAAAATTTTCTATGTTAACTGGTTCCGAAAGGGTGAAGACGGCAAATTCCTCTGGCCGGGTTATGGCGAAAACAGTCGTGCCTTGAAATGGGTAATTGAAAGAGTCTGCGGTGAAGGAAAGGCTGAAGAGACGCCAATTGGATGGGTTCCAACTAAGGATGCACTGGATCTTGACGGTCTGGATATTTCAGATAGTAACTTGGAAGAGCTCTTAAAAGTTGATCCGGAAGAGTGGAAAAAACAGATACCTTTAATCAGAGAGCACCTTGCAAAATTCGGTGATAGACTTCCTGAAGGTCTTAAAGACGAGATAGATGCCTTGGAAAAACGTTTAGAAGCTTCTTAGTCACAAATAACAACATTGCAGAGTAGCTGTATATAAAAATCATGGGCGATTAGCTCAGTTGGGTACCCGCCCCCGCCAGAATGATTGTCGGGCTGGCGAACGTACCGTTCGGTACGGGTGGGGAGCACTTATATTTGATTATTAATAGTAATTAAAGTGTTCTATGTCTATGTTTTAAAAAGTGAAAAGGATGAGTCTCAATATATTGGTTTAAGTCAGGATACGGAAGATAGATTAAAAGAACACAATGCAGGAATAGTAACATCTACAAAATCAAAAAGGCCATGGAGCCTTTTATATAAGGAGCCTTGTGTAACACGACTGGATGCACGCAAAAGAGAAAAATATCTAAAATTTGCTGCTGGCAGGAGGTATAGAAGGAAAATTTTGGGCGATTAGCTCAGTTGGCTAGAGCACTTGCTCGACAAGCAAGGGGTCACTGGTTCGAGTCCAGTATCGCCCATATTATCAAACAAGGACTTACGACAAAACAAGTACTACTTTCAACCACCATTTTGAGCCATTGTAGTAGGATTGTAGTCAAACTTTTCTAAAATTTGAACACCTACCATTAAACTTTCCGGACAATGGTGCGAATAGCGTTGCGTATTCTTCAGGTCTTTATGATTTAAGAGCTTCGCTATTTTATAAATATCTACACCATTCTGGGCTAATCTTGTGGCAAAAGTGTGACGAAGACAATGAAACGTAAAATCCTTAATCTCCGCTTTTTCTAATGCCTGTGCAAATGCCCTTATCAGGTTACGCTTACCAATCTTTGTACCTGACTGACTACTAAAAGCAAGATCATTCTTAAGGCTTCTCACCTTACCTTCATGCTTTTGCATAAGGATGTTCAATGCAATGCTATTCAAAGGTAGAGTGTTGGGCTTATTATTTTTAGTCTTTTGTATAAGAATAGTTTTACGGAGCAGATTTACACGGCTCCACTCAAGAGACAGCAGTTCGTCCTGACGTAAACCGGTATTTAATGCAAAAACGACTATCTCTCGTAACCATTCAGGACTATTTCTAAGAAGTCTTCTTTCTTCAGCCTCTGTCAGCCACCTGTCAACTTCAGTGTTTTCCCGCTCCTTCTGTACCCTGGAAACAGGATTATCCTTAAGCCACTCCCACACTTTGACTGCCAGATTGAAAGCCTTTGACAGCATATAAAGCTCACGGTTTATGGTTGAAGGGCTT
>JAIQZR010000076.1 GCA_021777035.1 Candidatus Scalindua sp.
GTCGGAAGAGACGTAGGGCGAGGCTTTAGCCTTGCGATTAATGTACAAAAGCAAACCTACCCGCCCGAACGTGCCAGTTCGGTACGGGCGGGAAGGATTGCCCTACGTGTTACGTGCAAAAAACTAACCGGACGCTACTGAAAAAAACTTGAATTTTAGCTGCCATTATTCTATTCTTGCGCCTTGACAAATAATTGGTACATTGGATCACACAAAAAAACCATACAATGTCTTTTTCCTTATATAAACCAAACTATAAGTTACATATATTACTGGTATCTCTTAGCATCCTCGCATGTTTTATTACCTCTTGTGCTATAATTCCGCAGCAGCGAAGTGGATCCTGGCACCAGCAGTATAAGCATTTGGATTATACACTTCCTGGAAATAGTACTTTTATCGAATCGGATTACTTTATCATATTTTTGGTATCTGCCCGGCACCACGATTATACCGACAATCGTCAATTATATGAGGCCCTCAATAACTATGATGGCTTCTTGAAAAGAGGCAATGTTGGTCACTCATGGGTTTATCTCAAAGGGGTACGGAATGGCAGGGCATTTGTGCTGGAAGGGGGCCAATCGCTTCGTTATGGTAAGGACCAGATAAGCTTTTCCGAAGGGACAAAAAACCTCATCAAATATGGCTATGCAAATCCTTCAAAGGATGAGAAACAAAATTATCGTTACGAACCGGATCCGATCAAACACCTGTGGGCTGTACGAACGGACGGTTTTTTTCAGAAAGGATCAGGTCGCCAGACTCCTACCTTTGCTGCTAAAATAGATTTATCGAAAAGTAAATTTGAACAGATTGTGGCCTTCATGGATGAGGATAACTATCCTTACCAGGAATTTTCAATACCGGGTAATCAATGTTCCTCTTTCCTGGCCAAGATTGCAGATATGGCAGGGTTCAAGTTAGAACATACAGTGCATGTTAAACTAGGTTCAGTGTTTCGAGCTGGAGGTAAGGAGTATCGTCTCTGGACGAACCCACGTTATTCTAATTTGAAGCTTTCAACACCTGACATAATTGAGCGCAGTCTTATTCAAGCCGTCATGGAAGGACGGGCCGAGTACGCTTTGGATTGGTACCGGAAACATTAATGTGAGAGATTAAGATAAATTATGAAACGGCTTTCCGTAGAGCTGCGCTTTTCAGTGCCAAATCTCAGTTTGTGATTATAGATTATTGTCTCTCTTTTATCGTTTTTTCCCACTGCCTGCTTTTATCCTCTCCTCTTTCTATTCTTTGTGCTTGTCGATAGTTATCTTCTTTTGACTTCGGCACTCAGTCTATTTCTTTTGAAAATAACCCATACAAGAATTACATTTTAATTTCTGACGGTGAATGGTATAAAGAGAGACATAAAAAATGAAGAGACTATTGACAAAATTTCTACAAAAAATGCGATAATGCAATTTTTTATTAACATTGAGAAAAAAAGGAGATAAATTATGGAGACGGCAACCGTTTTTCTTGACATAGAAACTGATGGTGACGCTTTGGGGCGGATAGTGATTGAATTAAGGACTGATATTGCTCCTATTACAGCAGAAAATTTTCGTGCTTTGTGTACAGGAGAAAAGGGGTTTGGATACAAGGATAGTACGTTCCATAGAATTATTCCGGATTTTATGATCCAGGGCGGCGATTTTACCAACCATAACGGGACTGGTGGAAAGTCTATCTACGGATCAAAATTTGATGATGAGAACTTCGAGCTCAAACACATCGAACCGGGGTTTTTGTCAATGGCTAACTCTGGCCCAAATACAAACGGTTCACAGTTTTTTATCACCACGGTTGTGACTCCCTGGCTTGACGACAAGCATGTTGTCTTTGGAAAGGTCACCGAAGGCATGGATGTAGTTAAGGAGATAGAGGGTCTGGGATCACGAATGGGCGAACCGTCGAAACAGGTTACCATAAGCGACTGCGGTGAACTGAAAGATTAAATAGGCAACTAACTATCCGTAGGGGCACGATGCTCGTGCCCCTGGTGAGGTGGGACGTTTAAATCGCATGCGAAGAGTCCTCTTTTGGTTTGAATTTCCATAAACGCCTTTTCAGGTTGCCTGTGGCTGTCGCCACTTTTTCACGCCACATCAGAGCAGATGGCGTGACAACAAGTGTTAAGACAGTTGAAAAACTGAGACCAAAAACAATCGCTGTTGAGAGCTGAACCCACCATTGTGTTGAGGGGGCGCCAATACTTGTTTTGCGTGATATGAAATCAATATTCAGTTGTAAGGCCATAGGCATCAACCCGATAACTGTTGTAATTGTTGTTAGAAGGACTGGTCGGAGCCGCTGTGCTCCAGTGCGCAGGATAATTTCTCGAATATCCATCCGGTCTCCATATTTGCGGCGTAAATGGTCAAACGTATCTATCAACACGATATTGTTATTCACGATAATTCCGGCCAGGGCAATCACGCCAACGCCGGTCATCACAATGCCAAACGGTTGACCGGTCACCATCAAGCCAATCATTACTCCAATTGTAGACATAATTACAGCCGTTAAGATCAAAAATGCACTGTAAAAACTGTTAAACTGCGTGACCAGAATTATTGCCATAATGAACAGTGCAACGATAAAAGCTTTTACCAGAAAGGATTGTGAATTACGCTGGTCTTCGTCCTGTCCCTTAAATGTGATTTCCACTTCAGAATCAAGTTTATCGAAATTCTTGTTCAACCATCCTTTTATCTCTTCAACTTTTGCATTAATGTTTATCCCAGTTGGCAAATCGGCTTTCACCGTAACAATGCGCCTTTGATCAGAACGGTAGATTACACCTACGGCAGGCTGTGCAGAACGTTTAACGAAACTGTCAATAGGGACGGTTCCGTCTACGCTTTCAATACGAACGCGGTCTAGTTGATCTAGTGTTCTCTCTCCTGTTCCATGGCGGATGACAATATCGATTTCATTGTCACTGTCATCCGGCCTGTATTCAGCTACTTTCAAACCGTTTGTTACCATGCGGATATAATAGCCAATGGTAGTTATATTCATCCCGAACTTTGCTGCCTGTGCCCTGTCTACTTCCATTTCCCATTCGATTCCAGGGAGAGGCCTTGTATCTTCAATGTCCCGAAAATCACCCAGTTTTTCCAAGGTGTTCAGTATCTGTATTGTTGCCGGTTCCAGCTTCTCAGGAAAACGAGAGGCAATTTGAATCTCTACGGCTTTACCTGCGGCAGGGCCTTCTTCTTGCTCACGGGTTTCAATATAAATGCCAGCCAGGTAGCTCGTTTTTTCTCTAATTTCATTTAAAATTTCACTTGCCGGTTTGCGTGTGTCCCAGTCAGTAAATGCGATCTGGACTTGTCCAATTGAGTCCTCCGGCAGGTCTGTTCCTTTCTGTTTTGATGTTCCAATTCGTGAGTACATGGTTTCTATTCCATCAACTTTAAGGATTATATCTTCCACTTCTTTGACCAACTTATCCTGTTCATGAATAGACAGATTACCTCTGGCGTGAATCAGGACAGAGGCAAAGTCCGGTTCAATACTTGGGAAAAATTCAACTCCATTTCCATATTTCATGTAAACAAACTGGACGCTAATCAACAATGCCAGGGCCAGAAGAAGAACCCGTCCAGGGCGCTTTAGCGCAATTTCTAATACAGAAAGATACCATCCTGTGAAACCTGTAATTGTTTTAAGATTTCCACTTTCCGAGGCAGTCAGCATCTGCATCATCTCTGGGTCGCTTGCGGCACCGGGCTTTCCATATAAAGCCCCCAGTGTAGGAACAAAAATAAGTGCCATGAGCATGGATGATGCCAGGACAGCGATCAGAGTGATTGGCATATACTTCATAAATTCTCCAACAATATCCGGCCAGAAGAGTAGAGGTGCGAATGCTGCCAATGTGGTCGCAGTTGAAGATATGATCGGCCAGGCCATACGCCTGGCCGCTTCACCATAAGCCGTGTCTCGCGGGGCTCCTTCTGATAGCTTTCTGTCTGCATATTCCGTAACTACAATGGCGCCATCAACCAACATTCCAATTGAAAGGGTAAGAGAAAAGAGTACAACGATGTTGACCGTCAGGCCCATTACATATATAACTAAAATACCTGTCAAAAATGCTCCTGGTATGGCAATTCCCACCAGTGTTGCTGTACGGACGCCAAGTGCAAAGACGACTACTATCATTACCAGGATAATGGCACTGATCACGTTGTTTTGTAAATCAAGCAGCATTGTTTTGATTTTTTCTGACCCGTCCTGTGTGAAAGAGACTTCAACACCTTGAGGCCAAAATGCGCTCTCTTCCGCGACTATTTTTCGCACCGCTTTTACCGTGTCAATAATGTTCTCACCAGAACGTTTCACCACTTCTATTGCGATGGCCCTTTCACCATGCAGACGTGCAATGCTCTCAGGATCTTTGAAAGTTTGTCGGATCTCTGCAACATCACGTACCTTGATGACGGAATCTCCATTTACACGTAGCGGCATGTTCATGACGTCGTGGACAGTTTCGAAAAGGCCCGGTACCTTTATTGCGAAACGCCCGGCACCGGTATCCAGATTACCAGCAGCAACAAGGCGATTGGATACCTTAAATAAATTCAGGATGTCGCTGCCATTTAATGCATAGCTTTCTAGTAACTCAGGACTTACGAGTATTTCAACAAGCTCTTCCCTGTCGCCTGCAATATTTACATCAAGCACAGAGGAAATTGTCTCTATTCTGTCCTGTAAATTTTGTGCTAATTTTAATAATGTCCGCTCAGGCATATTACCCGAGAGCGTGACAACTAAAACCGGGAACAGGCTGAAATTTACCTCTGTAACACTCGGCTCATCAACCTCATCCGGCAGCTCAGGCCTGGCCTGGTTCACTGCTTTCTGCACATCATCTAGTGCCTTATCTTTGTCAAACCCAGCCTGGAACTCCAACAGCACAAAACCACCGCCCTGATAGGCAGTGGATTTCATCTCCTTTACCCCTTCAATAGTAGCCAGCTCCTGTTCCATTGGGCGTAACAATAGCCGCTCTGAATCGTCCGGAGATATCCCTTCCAAAGAGATGGAGATATAGATTTGTGGAATATCAATATCTGGCGAGGACTCCTTCGCAATATTGATATAAGCATACGTTCCGGCAATAAGTAACAAAACCAGTATAGAAAGGACTGTCCGGCGGTGATGAATAGCGGCATTAATCATAACAGACCATCTCCATCCGTTACTACCGGACGGACAGTCTGGCCGTGTGATACAAAATCCTGTCCCACCGTAATTAATCTTACGATATCCGGAAGCCCGAGAATCCACATATAATCTGAGGTGTCTGATAAAATCGTAACAGGGACAAACTGTACTATATTCTGGGTATTTACAATCTTTACTCCGACCTGTCCCACATCATTCAGTGATAGAACAGAGGGTGAGATCTTATGTGCCTTTTTTTCTTCTACAGAAATTCTGACTTTTGCCGTCAGGCCGTCTTTTATTGAGTAATCAGGATTGGGGGTTGAAATTTCTACACGGAATGTTCTTGTCGATTTATCTGCAACAGGGGCAATATAGCTAACTTTGCCCGTGACGGTATCACCATTGTAAAATAGCGCTGAAGCTCCATGCCCCAGCCTGATACTGGATATATTACGCTCTGAGACAAATACTATCAGTTCAATCGGATCCATATCTACAATTGTAAACATCGTGTCGCCAACTGAAACATAATCACCTACTTCAACCTCCTGGTCGTAAATCAAACCTTCAAAGGGCGCCTTTATTTTTGTGTTTTCCTGCTCAATTACAGCCTTTGTCAATTCGGCACGTGCCGTTTCCAGATCAGCAAGGGATCGTGTTAATGTTACTCTTGAATTAAACCCACTCTTTTCTAGAGACTTGGCGGCGTTATATTCAATTTGTCTTTGTTCAAATCTCTGCTTTGCTTCTATTACTTTTGCTTCACGATCACTCAATTCAATTTTCGCGATAACTTCCTTTTCTTCGACACGACATCCTTTTTCTTTAAGAAGTACATGGATCTGTCCTTTGATTTTAGCTTTAACTGCAACGGTGCGCGATGCATTTGTTCGCCCTGTTACAACAATATCATTTGCATATGATTGTGCTGTTATGTCTTTAACGCGAACTTCTAGAATTTTTTTAGTAGGAGTGGTGTCCTCCACAGGCTCTTTTGCTTTTTCTCCGGATCCTGAGAAAAAAATACCGGACAAAATCCATATCAAGGCGACTACAGATATACCAACAGCTATATATTTTGAAGATTTCATATATTATTTCCTACAATTTCTTAAATATTGAATCCAAAAACTATATCATACATATTTATACTGCCAATATAAATATGTATATTTTTGTATTAGTTTCTGTATCAATTTGTTCTTTTTTTTGATCCTGGCTCTTGCCTGGGTATGAAAAGGCAAGTATAATTTCATTGTGAAAAACATGCTTAAACTTATTCATAAAGACGAAAAGTATAAACAGATAGCAGCAGATTTGTCATTCGGAAAGGATTGTCATGTTCAGGGATTATGGGGGTCTTCGGCTGCTTTTCTCATAGCCGCTCTGGCAAGTGACAAGAACCTTTCCGGAAGAGGGGAAATTCTCTTTGTGACTTCCGGCATAGAGGAGGCGGAAGAAGTATTTGAAGATGTAACCGTATTTCTTCATGAAAGCCCTATTTTTTTTCCTGTTTCAGAGGACGCGATCTCTGTTGAATCACTGCCCGATTCTAACACCTATGTTCAGCAAATTAATGTCTTGTATAAGCTGTTATCAAAAAGTGGCGGATCTCCCTGCAGGATTATCATTGCCCCGATCCAATCGCTCTTACAACATGTGCCGTCACCGGAAGCAATAGAGAAAAATATACTTACAATTAAGATAGGGGAGGAATACGAACAGAAATTTCTTGTAGACTGGTTGATAAAAGGTGGTTTCGAGCGAACAGGCATAGTTGAACTGCCAGGAGAATTCAGTTTGAGAGGAGGGATAATAGATATCTTCCCTTTTTCTTCCCTGATGGAGCACGAACAAGGCAATAATGTTCCGGTGGACAATAGAGAGAGTGAAATGCCTTATCGCATTGAGTTCTTTGGGGATGAAGTTGATTCTATCCGAGTTTTTAACGCGGAGACACAGTTGTCGGCAAAGCAAGTTAATGAATGTAAAATTCTTGGTGTACAGACTGAACATCTGAATATACCTGTTCAGTCAAAAGATGAACAATCCTTATCAGAAAGATCTGTCAGGCAGAAAGGCAAGTCAAGCTCTCTTATCGATTATATACCAAAAGAGTCGTGGATCATTTTTAAGGAATTTGAAAATATAGAAACCAAAGCAGAGCATATAGATGATAATCTGCAATCTCACGATAAGATGTTCTCATTCAATCGTATCATAAAATCATGCAAAGATTTCAGAAAGATATATCTTTCTCGGTTAACACTTAAACGTGAGAATACATTTTCGTTTAATATAAAGGCCCTGGATTATTTTGATGATGACGTAGATCGCTCAATTCAAAAGATCGGTGAGATTGAAACATCTTATAATAATACCGTAATCTTTTGCAGTAATCAGGCTGAAGAACAGAGGTTAAGTGAGCTTTTGTCACCGGATATTAATCCCCAGCCAGCTACTCGTAAGACAAAATCTAATAGAGCCGGAAAAACTGTAGGTAAACGTTCTCTTTTTGATAGGATAGAGTATCAAATAGGGCATCTAAATTACGGCTTTTTATTTGAAGATATTTCAACTGCGTTTCTTACACATCATGAAATTTTCCGTCGCTACCGACTGAGAAGAGAACCAAAGACTCTAATCCCATCAAAGGCCATAGACTCTTTTCTTGATTTAGCAGAGGGAGACTTGGTAGTACATGCGACCCACGGTATAGCGAGGTTCCTGGGAATGCAAATGCTAAGTAGTGATAATGAGTCAGGTAGCTGTGGCGAATTTCTTGCACTTGAATTTGATGAAGGAGCAAAGGTATATGTACCTGCTACAAAGATTGAGTTAGTACAGAAATACATTTCCGGCTCTGAACGCAAGCCGAAGCTAAGCAAATTAGGTAATCGAACATGGGAAAGGAAAAAACAGATAGCAAAAGCAGCGGTTCAGGACATGGCGACCGAACTCATTTCGATGCAGGCAATGAGAGAAGCGAAGCAGGGCATTGCCTACCCGAAAGATTCGGAATGGCAGAGAAAGTTTGAGTCAGAGTTTATTTACCGGGAAACCGAAGACCAGCTGCGGGTTATCAGTGATCTTAAGAATGACATGGAATCATCAAAACCGATGGACAGACTCATCTGTGGAGACGTGGGATATGGGAAGACAGAGATTGCGATAAGAGCAGCATTTAAAACCGTGATGTATGGAAAGCAGGTAGCAGTGTTGGTACCGACAACCTTACTGGCCCAGCAGCATTACAGAACATTTACTGAGAGGATGGCAGACTATCCCATTAATATTAATGTGTTAAGCAGATTTAAAACCCGAAAAGAGCAAAAGGGAATATTGGAGGATTTGAAAGAGGGAAAGATAGATATAGTTATTGGAACGCATAGATTGGTACAGAAGGACGTCACCTTCAAGGATATTGGGTTGATAGTAATAGATGAAGAACAACGGTTTGGTGTTGCGCATAAGGAGAAATTAAAGAAACTGAGAGAATCGGTTGACGTCCTTACATTAACGGCAACTCCAATCCCACGCACATTGCATCTGTCCCTTCTGGGTATACGGGATATTTCGTCTTTGAATACGCCTCCACATGACAGACAATCGATACAAACTAGCTTATTGCGTTTCAACTCTGAGGTAATAAGAAACGCGATACTCCACGAATTGAATCGAGATGGACAAGTATATTTCGTACACAATCGCGTAAGAAATATAAATCGTGTTGCAGATACTATCGGGAAGATAGTCCCGGAGGCAAGTATTACCGTCGCTCATGGGCAAATGCCGGAAGGTGACCTGGAGAAGAAAATGGCAGAGTTTATTAATGGGAAATCAGATATTCTTGTATCTACTACAATAATAGAATCAGGTCTTGATATTCCGAATGTCAATACGATATTTATTAATGAAGCTGATATTTTTGGTTTAGCGGATTTGCATCAATTGCGTGGCAGGGTGGGGCGATACAAGCATCGTGCTTATGCCTATCTCTTATTGCCGAATAACAGGCCGGTGACACCGGAAGCAGAAAAAAGGCTAAAGGCAATTATTGATTTTTCTGAACTTGGAGCTGGCTTTAAGATTGCAATGCGAGACCTTGAGATTCGAGGAACAGGGAATATTTTAGGCATAGAACAGCATGGGCATATTGCTGCGGTCGGCTATGAAATGTTTTGCAGACTGCTTGAGATTGTGATTCGTAAGGCCAAGAATGAGCCTGTTTTGGACCACAATGATGTCCATATAAACCTAAACCTGGAATCATATCTACCCGATAGCTATATCCCTGACATGAAGCTAAAAATAGAAATATACAGAAAAGTTAATCGTTTATCCTCTATGCAAGAGATAGGGGATATGGAAAAAGAGCTTGCTGATAGATTTGGCCCAATACCGGAATGTGTTAAGAATCTATTAATGGAATGTAAAATAAGAGTAGCGGCACAAGCTTCCCATATCCGCTCGCTCATACGAGCAAACGGTACTGTTATAATCCAGTTAGATAATTTAAGAAAAGTGGAAACACTTTTTAACAATGCAAAAAAAATGGTAAAAGTAGTGGCCGGTAACGAACTGCATCTTACACTACCAAGAAAGAGAATGTCGACTTATGGTACAGCAAATTTTGTAAAAAATTTGTTAATTACGACCTAAATTGGATGATCTAAATCGGGGGACACCATACCTATTTATTGTTAGTCTTTGGCTTTCGCCCAGGCTTTTTTGGTTTTAGTAATCGGCCTATAGATTTTTCCATGCGGGTTAAAAATACATCACTTCCAAGAGGTCGTCCTGTTTGTTCATGCTGCTGTAACATTTTTATTTCTTGTTCAGAAGGTGTCAAACGAAGAAACTCCTTCCAGTCGTCTATCATCTCATTAAGTAATGACGTTCTTGATAATAACATGTCCTCTTTTCCGTAAAACATGAGAAGCAGCGCTACTGTACTTCCACAACTCAGGCTTGCTAACAAGACTAGCTTTTACCGGGTTTAATTCAATATACCTTGTTGCGACTATAAGATAAACGTCATCCATCGGATATGAAGCAAAACGTCCTTGCCATAAATGACCACGCCAGCCCTT
>JAIQZR010000077.1 GCA_021777035.1 Candidatus Scalindua sp.
GGTTCCGCAGTAAGTACAGGTGGTTCTGGTCTTTTCAAATTGCCATGGACGTCCTTTGCTTTTCGCAGATAACTCCTGTAGTGCTCCAACCGGACATGCGTCTATGCACTGACCACAGAGCTCACAATCACCTTCTTTAGAGATATTGGTACTGTTCGGGGTGCCAACTGCCGTAAACCCGTTAGCCTTAAACCCGAGCGCGTATGAACCCTGAAGTTCAGCGCAGGTACGTGCGCACCTGGTACACATAATACATTTATCTTTGTCCCACTCTATAACTCCGTTATTTGGATATTCAGGAAATTTTCTAATAGTCTGTTGACTCCACTCTGCATGTACGTCAAACTGATATGCATAATTCTGGAGTTTACAATTACCTGTCTTTTCGCAGGTCATACAGTCATTAGGGTGGTTTCCTAGTATCAACTTAAGGTTGTTCCTCCGGAGCTCAGCAATGTTATCGCTCTCGGTTATGACACTCATACCATCCCAGACAGGAGCGTTACAGGCCGTAACCGGTCCCAAATTTCCGTCTACCTCGACAACACACATTCGACATTGTCCAAATGGTTTTAGCAGGCTCCAATGGCATAAAGTTGGAACATGGATATGGTTTTTTTTGGTGACATCAAGAATGGTCTCACCTTCATTTGCTTCGTATTCTTTCTGATTAATTCGTAACGTTATCTTTTTCATGTTTTTCTCCTGAAACGAGTCATCTCGTTTTTAAACGGTCTTTAAAACTGATAGCTTTATGTAAATCTTCCTGCAAGAATATGTCATAAACAATCTCTACTTGTTGCGTATTTGTAGTTGTAGAATAGGACAAGCAAAGCGAACCTATCAAAACCCTACTTTTATGGTAATTAACAAAACCTAACCGGCAGTAACAACGGTTTGTTCTTCAACGTAGTACAGCGCATAAGTCTTACACGCTTCTACACAAGCCATGTCGTCATATCCCTTACAATCATCACAGTTAATGGCAACATTCATTTCTGTCTCCTTCGTTATCGCACCGAAAGGACAGGCATCAATGCATTCACAGCAGCCGGTACACGTTTCCTGGTCTATAACTACATTACCATCCTCATATTTAGTAATTGCTCCATACTCACATGATTTCCTGCATTTCGGGTTTTTGCAATTCTGGCAAACAGTTGCGTGCGGCTTCTCTTTTCTGAAACTTATATTAATTCTTGGTACAGGAGCCGGTTGTTCCAGAGAGGATAAGACAAAATCCTGTGCCTGTGAATGTCTAACCGCACACTCAATCATGCATCTTTTGCAGGTAACACAGTTTTTACTTTTGAATCTTTTCATAACCATTTAACAATATCCTTCTTTGCAAACAAAAAAAGCCAACGCTCTTCCCTGTGCTCTTAACTAAAGAGAACTTGTGAAAAAGTGTTGGCTTACTCTGCAACAATTCATATAAAAAAGAATCTTTGCGCAGTCTTCCGCAAAATGAAAACATCAATATAATTTAATATATTAACCTAGTCAAGTATTTTTTCTTAAGTGTCAAGCCAATTTAGAAATGTCCTATGGCATTGTCTTTACTCGCTGCTCATGCTTTCTATATTTACTTAATGCCAGAAGCGGAAAGTAGCTTCTGTACATATGGTATCTGAGGTAGAAAATTTTGGGAAAACCAGTGCCGGTAAACTCTTCCTCATCCCAAGTCCCATCTTCCTTTTGTGTTTTTATTAAGTACTCAATGCCCATTTTAACTGCATTAGAGTCCCTTTTTTCAGTACATAAAAGCCCCAATACCGCCCATGACGTTTGAGAAGCAGTACTCCTTCCAATAGCGCTGAGAGATGTATCCCAATATGATTTGCACGTCTCACCCCATCCACCATCTTCATTTTGGAAATCTATTAACCATGATGCCGCTTTTCTAACATAGTCCTTCGTCATGTCTTCTTTTATTGAGTAAAGGCCTGATAATACTGACCATGTTCCGTAAACATAATTAGTACCCCAACGTCCGAACCAGGAACCATTTTCCTCCTGCTCTTTTTTCAGAAACACAACAGCTTTACTTGCGGGAGGAAAGTTTAAGTCATACCCCAATTTACCCATCAAATCCAAGACACGTGCCGTAAGATCACTTGTGCTTGGATCAAGAAGCGCGTTCCAATCAGCAAAAGGGATGTTATTCAGTATCGTTTTATTATTATTTTTATCAAAAGATCCCCAACCACCATCATTGCACTGCATCCCCATAAGCCATTTAAAGCCTCTCAGGATTGCCTGTCTCTTGCGATCCTTGTCAGGTAAATCTATCAGCTGCAGAGACATCATAACCACCGAGGCATCATCATTGTCCGGATAGAATTCATTCGCGTGCTGAAAATACCATCCGCTTGGTTCCTTGACATGATTCTTCATGCTCCAATCCCCAAAAGTTTTTACTTCCTTTTCCAACATCCACTCCCCGGACTTAACCAGTGCAGGGTGGTCATTAGGCAAACCGGAATTTAAAAGCGCCATAATTGCCCATGGTGTATCCCATACAGGAGATACACACGGTTGCAGGAACATGGTATCTTCATCGTGCACCGCTAATGCTTCTATATCTTCAATAGCCTTCTCGATGATAGGGTTTCCATCCTCATAGCCAAGGCATTTCATAGCCATTAATGAATTAACCATTGATGGCCATATCGCACCCAAACCTCCTGACTTTTCAAGACGTTCCAGCATCCATTTTTCAGCCTTTTCAATGGCTATTTTTCTTAAAGATGTAATAGGTCGATTCGCGTAACGCCTCAGAATTGTATCGAAATTTATAAACATGTTTTTTATTGTTATATTATTTTGATCCCTTTTCAGCCGATAACTGACTCTTTCCCTGGGTATCACATATAACTCATCCAATACAGCACAATCACCAATCAGACTCTTTGGTCTATTAGCTATAATTATGCCTAAAGGAACGACAATACACCTGGACCAATAAGACATCTCATAAATATTAAAATAGAAAAACCTGGGAAGAAGGATTATTTCTACGGGTAATGCGGGAATACCTCTCCAGTCAAATTGACCAAAAATAGCCAGGTATATCTTCGTGAAAGTGTTGCATTTCATTATTCCACCTTGCTTTAGTATGCATGTCCTGGCCCTTTGCATAAGAGGTTCTTCCTCTGCATGACCTGCCAATTTGAGCGCGAAATAACACTTTGCCGATATACTGACATCACTATCTCCATCATGATAAATACTCCAACCACCGTCTTTTTCTTGTTTTTTTATTATATACCTGATCGCCTTTTCTTCTTTTCTTGGATCAATTCTTTTTAAAAAATGCATTAACATTAAATATTCAGCTGTTAACGCAACATCACCCTCAAGTACGCCAGCCCAATACTTCCCTTCCTCCTGTTCACTAAGCAGATGAGACTGTGATTTCTTAATAGCAGTATTCAATCTACAATCAGGTGCAACCTCGCCTGAAAAACGCTGGTGATGTCTATCGAAGCAAAGTTGATCCGAAGTGATTTTGGGCAGGTAATAGCCGTTTGTGCTTTTAACAATTTTGTGGCTGATGTTGTCTACCGTATCTATAAAATCTATTAGAAGTTTGGCCATCTTTATATATCCATCCTGTTATTTATTAATCGTTTGTTCTTTTCCATAACCTGTTCAGCTATCTCTTTTTTAAACGCGATTATCTTCTCTCTTGTATCCGGAAACTTAACACCCAGTATTTGTGCTGCTAATATAGCCGCATTTTTCGCCCCGGCTTTACCAATAGCCATTGTGGCAACAGGTACTCCGGATGGCATTTGTGCTATGGAAAGAAGCGAATCAATTCCACCCAGGCCATGTGTATGCATAGGCACTCCAATTACGGGAAGGGGGGTCAAAGATGCAATTACTCCTGCCAGATGGGCCGCACCTCCCGCACCGGCAATGATTACTTCTAAACCCGATCCTTCAGCATTTACCGCATACTCATGTGCCATATCAGGAGTACGATGAGCAGAAATGATGTTCATCTCATAACTTATTAAAAACTTATCTAGAATCTGTCCTGCATTTTTCATTACTTCCAGATCAGAGTCACTACCCATTATTATTCCTACTAAATTCTTACTCATTTTATAACTCCATTCAACAATAGACTAAATAAATTTGTTTCCTAAATCTTTGTCTAGTACAAAAACAATTATTCTCTCTCCGGTTTTTGTGCTTATATCAGAGTGTAAACTTTTTATCCCGCATCCTGTAACTTCTATAATAATATTTGTCAGTAAATCCCTTGCACCCTCTAACAATTGACTACGGGTTTCTTTTATCAAATCGGCACCCTCTGAAACCGTCGCCAATTGCTCTTCAGCAGGAGTCAGCACACCCTTAAGCCGTACTAATATTACATCTCCTATAATGTAGGTAACTGTTTCAGTAGGCCCTCTACCCATAAATTCTTTCTCAAACTTTATCATTGCCTCACTGATTTTTGCTTCCCATTGGCCTTTTGTCATCTTTTTCATTTTAGTTATGTTAATATCTCCTTCATTATCCTAATTCTTATTTCAAGTCTATTCGCTATCGCAACCAGAACATTCCCTCGACTCCGCTCATCTGTCACCCACGACGAAGGATGGGTTTACACTGAGCGCATTCGCACGCTCAGTGTAAACCCCATTAAAAGTGTAATCAACATCGAAATTTCTATGTATATAACTAACTATATCTTAAGAAGTCTAACCTAGAAAAGTCCCTTTACCCTACCGGTTTCCACATCCACATCCACACGTCGGTAAGCAGGATCGGAGCAGGTTCCCGGCATGAGTTTGATAGTTCCTGCAACTGGCACCACAAATCCAGCTCCCTTGTAAACCAATATATCTTGAATATTCAATCTCCAATCCTTGGGAACGCCTTTAAGTGATGGGTTATCCGAAAGGGAAAGATGTGTTTTCACCATGCATGTCCCCAATTTTGCAATTTCAGGATCAGCCTCCATCGCTTTAGCCTTCGCCAGAGCAGCCGGAGAGTAATCGACTCCGTCAGCGCCATAAACCTCTGTGGCAATCATATTTATACGTTCTCTTAATGGAGTTTCCAATTCGTAGAGATACTTGAAGTTATTTTCTTCGTTACATGCGTCTACTACGGCATCAGCGAGCTCCAGCGCTCCTTCACCACCTTTTTCCCAATGTTTTGAAAGAGCAACACGTGCTCCGGCGGCTTCAGCAACCTTTCGAACCGCATTGACTTCATTATCCGTATCCGTGTAGAAATGATTTATACAAACTACAGGATTAATACCTGCCTTCTTAACCACATTAACAAGGTGGAGCAGATTTGATTCAGCCCCTTTCTCAACCCATTCAACATTCTCTTCCTTATAACTAGGATCCAAAGGATGGCCCGGAACAGGAATCGGAGCGCCGCCATGGCATTTAAGCGCCCTGATAGTGGCAACCAAAACGGCCGCATTAGGCTTATTACCTGAGAAACGACATTTCAGATTCCAGAATTTTTCAAATCCTATGTCCGCTCCAAAACCGGACTCGGTTACATTATAATCACCCAGCTTAAGCCCAAGTCTATCGGCAACAATCGAAGATTGGCCAATGGCAATATTGGCAAATGGTCCCGCATGAACCAATACCGGCTGCCCTTCAATCGTCTGCATCAGATTTGGATTGATTGCTTCCACCATCCATGCAGTCATAGCTCCATCTACTTCCAGATCTGCAGTTGTTACAGGTTTGCCGGATTTATCATAGGCCAGCACAATTTTACCCATCCTCTCACGCATATCCTTTAAGTCTTTTGCAACTGATAGTATAGCCATAATCTCAGAAGAGACGGCAATTGCGAACCCGGACTGCATCATGAATCCGTCCATCTTTCCACCGATACCTATAGTGATATCACGAAGTGCCTGCGCACAGAAATCTATAATCCATTTGAATGCAATGTTATTCGGATCAATATTAAGACGTTTCAGATTCCTTTTAGCAAGCTGTTCGTCATTGTAGTTGAACTCATGCTGTATCCTGGAGGTAAGCGCCACCATGCCCAGGTTGTGCGCGTTCATTATTGCATTAATGTCTCCTGTCAGTCCCAGAGAGAAAGGAGTCAATGGAATACATTGAGAAAGCCCACCGCCCGCAGCAGATCCCTTGATATTCATGGTAGGTCCGCCGGACGGCTGACGAATAGCACCCACAACATTTTTGTCTCTTTTTCCCAAACCCTGTACCAGACCCATAGTTGTAGTAGATTTTCCTTCACCCAGAGGAGTTGGTGTGATTGCAGTCACATCTACATATTTTCCATCCGGTTTACTCCCAAGCCGCCTAATAGCCTTGCTAAAGTCAATTTTTGCTACATAATGCCCGTGAGGAAGTAGTTCATCTTTCTCTATACCTAGTTGGTCAGCTAACTGATAAACGTCCCTCATTCCGGCCTCAGAATCTTCCGCTATTTCCCAATCCGCATGTTTGGTGGGATCTAATGCCATAATATTTACTCTCCTTTCAATTAATAGTTTGATAAACTAAATCATTATACAACCTATACAACAAACTTGCATTTGCTGGTGAAATCTAACTGTTGCAACTTTTACGAATTAAATCCTTAGTACGCTCTTAATCTCACTGTTGCAATGTGAAACTTTTTCACTTAACGAGCCATGCAAACTGTCAAAGACGTTTACTAAATATTATTAAAGGACTTAGTATCTTGAGTTCCATCTTTGTTTCATAATCCATTTTTACTAAAAAGCATCTAATAACAGTGAATTAATTGTCAAACGGATTGATATCACTGTCTTCAACGTCCATTACATTGCTTATTGCTTTTTCTACTTCCTCAAATTCTTCGCACTCATTTGAATCCATGCTGTTGGTCATAATTCCTCCATCACGTTCTTCGGTTCCTTTTTTAATATATAAGTAAATAAAAATTACTCTATTTGATGGATCTTGGATATTTCATTTCTATTGGTAATGCAGGCATCCAAATCTTTTAATAACCCGGTTTCAATACTATATATCCAACCGTGAATTACTAACTCACGGCCAGTTTTCCATGCATTCTGAACAATTGTTGTATGACATACGTTGGCAACCTGTTCTATTACATTGAGTTCGCACATCAGTTTAAATTTATCTTCATTTCCTTCAAAAGAATCAATACGGGTTTGATGATAGCGGTAAACGTCTTTGATGTGCCCAAGCCAGTTGTCAATCAATCCGTGTTCCTGGTTATCCATAGCGGCCTTTATACCACCACATCCGTAATGTCCACAAACTATAATATGCTTAACTTTTAATACCTCCACCGCGAATTGCATAACTGACAAACAGTTCAGATCAGAGTGGACTACAACGTTTGCAATATTACGGTGTACAAATATTTCACCAGGCATTTTGCCAATAAGTTGATTTTCCGGCACACGGCTGTCAGAACAACCAATCCATAGGTATTCAGGTGTCTGTTGGTTAGAGAGCTTTAAGAAGAAGTCAGGATTAGATTCTTTTATCTTGGTTGCCCACTCTCTGTTCGTATCAAAAAGATGTTTTAAGACTTGCATATGAGTACCTCCTGATTAGTTTTCAAATATAACACTGCTGACAGCTTTCATTTCTTCATTCCCACTCTAGTTTTCCACACTACAAGAATTATGTTTAAAGATTTAGTTGACTTACAGTCGAACAGCAATGCGACAGTCCTTATACCGGTTGTACTGTGTTCTTGACTGGCAAGGTTAGTACCCATTTGTCAAGTTTCTCAGAGTAAATATCTTCTTTACCATTAGTCTCAATCAATGCTTTTTTCAGATTTACCTTAATATCTCTATCGCCTGCTGCTTTAATGAAATCTTCTATCACCTCCCTTACATCGTAATCGATACTATAGCATTTGCTAAGATCAATGGTCAGAAGTGTTCCTTTAGGCACCTTGGCCAATTCTTTTATAATTGCTCCTTTATTTAAAAAGTTTACCTCTTCAGCCAGGGTCATTCTTAATTGCTTTCCACTGCTGCCGGTCTCCATATGCAGGAAGTGAGAATTTTTGTAGTTACGGATTAAGACAACAACAGCGCCTACAGAACACCCAAGCCCAAGCCCTACCAGTAAATCAACAAATACAATTCCAAGAATAGTGACTATAAACGGCAGAAATTGGTCCCATCCCAGTCTGTATGTTTGCATGAATAGAGAAGGTTTTGATAATTTATATCCAACCATTATTAAAATGCACGCAAGAGCGGATAAGGGTATAAGGTTAAGCACGCTTGGAAGGAACGCGACACATATCAACAGGAAAATTCCATGAAGGATAGTGGATAGTTTAGATCTTGAACCGGCTTGCATATTGGCAGAACTTCGAACAATTACCTGTGTAATTGGCAACCCGCCAATCATTCCCGATAGTATATTTCCGGTACCTTGAGCAAATAACTCCCTGTTGGTTGAGGTGACTCTTTTGTGAGGATCCAGTTTGTCAGTAGCCTCCACACATAAAAGTGTTTCTAAACTGGCGACAATCGCAATCGTGACACCTAAAATATAAACTGCCTTATTGCCTAACTGGCTGAAATCAGGAAAGGTAAACAGGTCAAAGAATAATGATATACTGCCTGCAATCGGCACGCTCACCAGATGCTCCGGATCAACGGTATATTGAGGGAAGTAGCTTTTTGTTATAAACTGGCAACAGATAGCAGCCGCTACCACAACGATGGGACCTTGTATTAATTTAAACAAATTATGATATTTTTTTGTCAGATACAATTCCCATAACAACAAAATCGCTATTGAAATAGCAGCAATTAATACTGCTCCAGGTGTTATATGTCCAAGAAGAACTTTTCCAATTAATGTAAACGTGTTTTCACCGCCCAATTGGATAAAAGCATCATTACCCATCCACTCCTTATCATATCCAAACGCGTGAGGTATCTGTTTTAAGATGATGATGATACCAATGCCGGAGAGCATCCCTTTTATAGCCGCGGAGGGAAAAAAATACCCGATAATACCTGCTCTTGCTAAACCAAGTATTATTTGCAGCACTCCCCCAATGACAACGGCAAGTAGAAATATTTCGAAAGACATTGATTGTAGCGCTTCAAATACGACTACCGCAAGACCTGCCGCCGGACCACTGACTCCATGCGCGGAGTCGCTTATAGCCCCCACAACTATACCACCAATTATTCCCGCAATAAGGCCGGAAAACAGGGGGGCTCCGCTTGCCAACGCGATTCCGAGACAAAGCGGCAATGCCACAAACAGTACCACAATACTTGATGGAATGTCTTGTTTGAGATGAGAAAAAATTCCATGTTTTATTTTTCCACTTCCAACCATTTATACGACCTCCAATAAATTACTACTATCTTAAATAAAACCGATAATAGTGTTTGCTTTTTTGGTAACCCACATTACCTTAATGAGGTAATTAAAACTCGGCATTAAAATTCCCATTTAAATTTTATTCCCCAAACGTTGTCAGCCTCATGATTAAAGACGTCACCGAAGCTGGCGAAAGCTATGGACATAGTTAAATTGTCACTGGCTATGTAAGTTATAAAACCGTCCCACCAATTGTCCTCTTCTTCTATGAGTCCAGGGAGAGCGTCGAATTGATCAGGTTTCTGACGGTACTCTCCGCCGATTACAAGATTGTCTAATACCAGGACGCCGAAGTTACCTTCAAAGACGATCCTCCGATCCTCAGTAAAGCCAAACAGGCCAATCTGGGCCGCCTCCGTAGACCGGACACCCGCGTTTAGCATTAGAGGCCGCGGCAGGAATTTAATCATTTTAGATGCATAAAGAGTTACATCAACACCGTCGTTATCCTTAATACCTATATCGCTAAACGCTCCCCCCAAACGTTTGTCTATGACTGAGGTGTCTTCGTTTTTCTTATAGTGTATGCCTAATGTCAGGGCCGGCATCCAGGATTTCTTGAATTCGCCTTCCTTCAGGAGTTGGAGCCTGGCGTTAAAATTGTGCAAATATACTGAGTCTTCGATAGTATTAACACCAGTTGCCGCCTCAATGTCCTCGGGCAATTTACCTAAACCAAAATGGTTCAAGGCGTATCCCAATTCAAAACGGCCCCACAAAGTTTCATTCACGGTGAAGGCCTCCATGTGTCTCCCATCACCAACGTTTGCGTAGGTAATACCCAGACTTGGCAGCCCGAAAACCTTGCCTTCTTCTGATGGATTTATCAGATAGGCAGAGCCGGTCAGGAGGATTCCTCCAAACCCTTCAACATTTTGCAGTGGGAGCGGTGGAGCCTTCACTTTTTCTTCTGCAAACACAGCTTGAGCTGTTATAAAGAGCATAATGTAACTCAGACAACTGATCATAGATATTTTCTTCAACGTTTCCTCCAATCTAATAAAAGAATAATTAATGAACCTGACTCAAACGAAAGATTTATTACCTATAAACAAAAAAAGCCAACTCTACCACTTATTCTCTTATTGCGAGAATAATCTGATAGGCGTTGGCTTACTCTTCAACGGCCCATTTTACTCAAGGAGCCCTTGCTCAGTCTTCCCTCACCACTTCCAATATACTTAATACCGAAACTGCTACGGATTAAAATAACGCATTTTAATCCGTAGCGCTAACATCTATTTCCACTTTTTTCATACAACTATAACTTCTCGATTGTTCCCACCATATTCTCAGTTTTACTTTTCCGTTAAATAATATGAGTAAGATGAAGGGCCGCATCCTCAATTATCGGTTCTTATCTTTCAGCAATTACCGTTATAAGGCGAGCCCTAAAGTGTGGAGAAATCAGAGAATGGAGACCATTGCCGAACGTCTTGATCATATACTAGTCCTTCGTAAGCATCATCCGGGAAGATAACCAAATCCTTCCCGCGTTTTGAAAGAAGCTCAAACATTCCTATCTTTTTAGCTCTTTAAATTCCATCAAACATCCTTTTAAATTAATATATTTATTTGCCAGGATCAATGAAAAATGCTTATTTCTCGAACAGTACAACAAAAGGTCTCAAAACCTAAAGCTCTTTTTAGATTTAAACACAAAAAAAGCCGACATCATTTTCTGTCCTCTGCTAAGAGTACTTGAAGAAATGATCTCGGCCTACTTTGCAACGATTCTTTGATACTTAAAGAATTCTTACGCAGTCTTCCTGCTTATAATTTATAAAAGTATAATTTAAAGAAATGTGAAAATCAAATGTTTTTTTTAGCGATGTTTTTTTAGCGATCTTCCAATTTTAAGGATATTTAACCATCTTATGGCCTCAATAACGCTTATACTATTTCTCATTCTTAAACCTTGATTCCAGATTCCGGTCTAGTATGAAAACAATTATCTTCTCTCCGGTCTTTGTGCATATATCTGAATGCATACTTATTGTTTTGCAGCCAGTAATATTAACAACAATTTTGCTCAACAACTCCATTCCACTCTCTAATAATTGAACACGGGTTTTTTTTATCAGTTTTGCACCGTCAGAGGTCTTTGCCAATTGTTCTTCAGCCGGAGTAAGAACACCTTTAAGCCGCACAAAGATTGCGTCCTTTATGAAAAAGCTTACAGTTTCCTTAGGGCCTCTACCCATAAACTCCTTTTCAAACTTTATCAACGCCTCACTTATTTTAGCTTCCGTCTGGCCCTTTGTCATATCATTCATGATTTGTATTCTACAGAAATTGCTGTTGTTTGTCTAGTTACTAAATAGTTTGACTTTATACGTAATTTGTATACTATTTTGTGATTATAATCTCATTTCCGTGTTGGTCTAAAACGTAAGACATGATTTTTCCACTTTAATAATTTCACTTTCACTTTAACTTATACTTTATACTGCGGTTTGAAAATAATTAACGGTATCAGAAGAATGAAGATTGTACCGATTTTAATAAGCGATATTGATTTGTCATCAGAAGAGCATGACAGGTATTTGTTTCGTTGTGGACGTGATTCTGACATTGTAAAGGAGTCGATTCGGAAGGTTGGGTTAATCCATCCTGTTATACTGAAGAATAGACGGGATGCCAACGGGACGTATGCAGTTGTATGTGGGTATAACCGTATCAGAGCCTGCCTGGAATTAGGGTGTGAGCGAATTGAAGCAACGATTCGTGATGGTCTTAATGAAGAGGAAATCTTGTTGTTAGTCCTTCATGACAATATGTTTTCAAGAGGGTTTAATGAAATAGAGAAAGCAATTGTTTTAAGAAAATTTCTGGATATAGGATATTCATACGACAGATTGATGGCGGAAATTGCCCCACTTCTCGAAATACCTCCAAATAAGAAAATAATAGACAAATACATACTGATTTTAGAGTTGGATAGTGTAATAAAGCGGTCTGTTGCCAAAAATGAACTTGAACTGGAAAAAGCTTTTCTGCTCATTTCACTAGATAATGCGGAGAGAGACATTGTCTATAGATTTCTCTTTAGAGAATCAATCACAAACATAAATGAAGCTAAAGAAACAATAAGAAATCTTCTAGACCTTAAGCTGATAAAACAGTTAGAAATGGTGGAATTACTGTCATTATCTGAAATCACCCATATTCTCTCAGATAGTAAATCCAATAAGAGACAAAAAGGGGACAAGATATGCAGGTTAATAAAATCTATGCGTTATCCTTCTATCAGAATGAATGAGGACAAGTTTGATGAATCATGCAGGGCGATGAGACTGGATAATGATGTAAGGATCAATCACTCCAAATATTTTGAGGGAGATGAAATCAGGATTACGTTAAAGGTCTCTAATGAAGAAAAGCTGGGGAACAATCTTGAGAGACTCCTTTCAAATATCAGAAATGGAACGTTTAAGAAGTTATTCTCTATATTTAAAATAATATGATAAAATCGAATAAGGTCAGCTTAAAGTTAATTGAGGCTGCCAGAAAATTAAAGATTTTTGACGATACGTTTATACTCATACTGGCGGCACTGGTAGGGCTTACAGGCGGATATTTTGCAATCGCTTTCCGTTACTTAATAGTTTATGTGACGGCATTGCTGGGGATTCTGTGTGGATATATTTCCATAGGGATACATTATTTGGCATTACATATAAGTGAAATCTTCTCTCATCAACATAGTAAGGACATTGACGCATTCATAGGATTACAAATTGTTTATATGTCCTTGATACCTATTATCGGACTTATGTTGGTTGCTTTTATAACAAATTTCTTCGCAAAAGAAGCAAAAGGTCATGGTGTACCGGAGGTTATGTCTGCTGTTACCAGGAAAGGAGGCGTAATCAGGCCACGCATCGTTATGATAAAGATGTTTGTGTCGGCAATAACCATAGGTTCGGGAGGATCCGTTGGTAGAGAAGGGCCAATCGTTCATATTGGGTCTGCTATAGGATCCGCTTTGGGGCAATTCTTCAAAATGTCTAGTTCGGCGGTAACCGTGCTCGTAGGGTGCGGTGCGGCAGCGGGCATCTCAGCAACCTTCAATGCGCCTATCGCTGGAACTTTATTTGCCTCTGAAGTTATCCTGAGAGATATCAGGATAACCAGTGTTTCTCCCATACTTATATCCTCCCTGGTAGCCGCTTCCGTTTCAAGGGCTTATTATGGGAATAGCCCCGCATTTACCGTGTCTCATTATGAACTGGCCAGCTATGGAGAGTTAGGTTTATATGGCGTGCTTGGTCTGTTAGCTGGTCTGGTTGCAGTGTTGTTTGTTAGGGCACTTTATAAAACAGAAGATTTTTTTAACTCAATAAAGACCCATTGGTTATTAAAGGCTGCAGTGGGAGGGTTATTACTGGGGCTTGTGGGTGTTGACTATCCTGAAATACATGGAGTAGGATATAATGTTATTGAAGCAATACTAAACAATCCCGGTCAATACGGTATTGTCATACTGTCTATTTTCTGTATGCTCAAAATAGTTATGACATCGGTTACGATTGGAGCTGGAGGTTCCGGAGGTGTCTTTGCTCCTTCGCTGTTTATGGGGGCCGCGCTAGGAGGACTATTTGGGATTTGTGTCCAGGGGATTCCTTTTTTTGATATAGCGTCACCCGGGGCGTATGCACTGGTTGGAATGTCTGCTGTCGTAGCAGGGACAACTCACGCACCCATTCAGGCAATCCTCATACTGGTCGAGATGACAGGTAACTATGAAATCATACTGCCCATTATGATCAGCTGCGTAATCAGTAATATAGTGTCTAAGAAAATTGAAAGTGGTTCCATATATACGTTGAAGCTTATAAGGAGGGGGGAATCAATGGAAATTGGTAAAGACAGGGCAATTCTTAAAAAATTACAGGTTGCTGACGTTATAGTTAGTAATTGTATAACCATACAGATGGAAACACCCTTCAACGAAATTATACGACTGATGCGCACAACTAATGCAGATGCATTCCCTGTTCTGAATGGAAAGGGAGAGTTTGTTGGTATGATTGGATTGCCACAGATTAGCAAAATATTGCAAAATGAGAAGGCGCAGGAACACCTGCTTGCAAGAGATCTCGTTACCAGTGGTCAATCCCTCACACTCAATAAAGATTTACTGGAAGTGTATAATGAGATGAGTGTAGGAGAACAGGACTGTCTACCTGTGGTTGCTGAAGATGACAACAAAAAACTAATAGGGATAGTTACCAGATTTCATGTGATGTACAGGTACAACAAAGAATTGGTATTATTACAGGGAGATAGGACTGAATAATCACGTTATAAGGAGAATGTATTGGTAGTTTTAGGAGTTGATATTGGAGGTACATTTACAGACTTTGTACTATTTGATGGAAAAGGGTTAAAGGTTCATAAGATCCTCTCTACACCGCATAATCCTGCAGAAGCTGTTTTTAACGGGATTAGATCATTTGGTGTGTTACAAAAGCAGATGTTCATTGTTCATGGTTCTACTGTCGCTACAAATACGCTTCTTGAGAGAAAAGGTGCAAAGGTTGCCTTGATTACAACAAGTGGGTATGAGGATGTGATTGAAATAGGCCGTCAGGCAAGAAGTTCGCTTTATGATCTCTTCATTACCCGCGAATCATCCCTTGTCCCGGAAGATCTCAGGTGGGGAGTGCATGAGAGGGTGGCGGCAACTGGTGAAGTGCTGTCCGGTGTCAGGAAGAGTGATTTGAAAAAAATATGTATTGAATTAAAAAAGCAGGGGATACGGTCCGTCGCTGTATGTTTACTTTTTTCTTATAAAAATCCTGCGAACGAAGAGGTTGTGGCGAAGGAGCTGGAACGGCTGGGGATTCATATCTCTGTTTCCTGCAGAATAATGCCTGAGTATCGAGAATACGAGAGGTTTAGTACTACGGTAGTGAATGCATACGTTTCACCCATTATGTCAAAGTATTTGACTTCGCTGGAAAATGGATTAGAGACGAAAAACATAAGAATAATGCAGTCTAACGGTGGTAGTATCTCTACGCGAGCTGCTAAGGAAAGGGCCGTTAATTGTATTCTTTCAGGGCCTGCAGGTGGCGTTGCTGGAGCGTCCAGTATAGCAAAACTTGCCGGCATAAAAAAAATTATATCTTTTGATATGGGTGGAACATCGACAGATGTTTCCTTGTGTAATGGTGATGTGCGTCTTACAACGCAAACGCTTATTAATGAGATGCCCATAAAGATACCGGTTGTAGATATGATGACAGTAGGGGCCGGAGGTGGGTCAATCGCATATATTGATCCGGGGGGAGCGCTCAGAGTTGGGCCGCAGAGTGCAGGTGCTGACCCTGGCCCAGTCTGCTACGGAAAAGGTAAAGACATAACGGTAACTGATGCTAATCTGTTTCTGGGAAGGATCAGCGCAGAATTTTTTCTTGGTGGACGGATGACGCTCAAAGCGGATATGGTATCCGGATATATGGAACATTTTGCAAAGAAGCTAGGGATGGCGTCCTTAAGAGTTGCAGAAGGAATAATAAATGTTGCAATCGCCAATATGGCAAGAGCAATAAAGGTAATTTCCATTGAGAAGGGGTTTGATGTTAGAGATTATACCCTGGTTTCTTTTGGTGGCGCTGGAGGACTTCATGCATGTGAGTTGGCAGAAAGTCTTTTAATGAAAAAAATTATTGTGCCTAAGAATTCAGGAGTGCTGTCTGCATTAGGGATGACACTTGCTGATGTCGTGAAAGATTATTCAAAAAGTGTACTCTTAAAGGTAGAAGAGAAGGGATACGGGGATATCCTGGATTTGTTTAAGCCCTTAATATCACAAGGCATGAAGGAGGTTCTTTCCGAGGGTATCAAAAAAGGCAGTATCACAGTAGAATGTTCTGTAGATATGAGATACGTGGGGCAGTCTCACGAGCTTATGTTGCCATTTACGAAAGATTACATTACAGATTTTCACGGACTCCATAAGAAAACGTATGGTTATGCAAATACGGACTATGGGATTGAAGTCGTAAATATCAGAGTAAGGGTAATCGGAGAGACGAGGAAGCCTTCTCTGAAAAAAGAGATAAATATTGCCCCAATGAAAGGGCAATCGGTGGCCAAAAAGACAAAATGTTATTTCAGGGGAAAATGGCTAAAGGCAGATATTTATAATAGAAATAAAGTGCGGACACATTCCGAAATTAAGGGGCCTGCAATGATGGTCGAGGATACATCAACAACCTTCCTTCCACCTGGATATATTTGCAATGTTGACGATTGTGAGAATCTGATTATAGAAAAAAAATAAAATTTTAATTGAAGCAACTAGTGTGGCAATTGTTCAATATGTACGTTCCTCGACTACCACTAAAAGCAAGTCTGTCAGGAATAGAAATACATTTGCAAAGAAGAGAATGGTCTCAAATTAACTCTCTCTTTTTTCCATACCTGATGGTTGTTTAGTGACCTGTTGTGCTACAAGTTTGCCATTACCTGAATCGATAAGATCGTGCCATGCATTAGCTGGAGCGAGAAAGGCTGAACCTTGACTAACCTCTAATGTTTTTTCTCCACCATCATCTAGCTTAAAAGTACCGCGACCTTCTATAACAGTAAATATCTGATCTCCTGTTGGATGTCTGTGGTATCCAAGAGCCTGCCCTGCCTTAAAGTAATAAACGTCAAGAGCCAGCGACCCAGTTTTGATTATGGTTACTTTTGCTACCATCTCATCCTGTGTTTTTCTGTATGCCGAAATGTTGCCATTTTGAATTGCCATGTAAGTTTCCTCCTGCTTAAGGTGACAAAAATAAATTAGAATCTAGCTATACGCGTGTGAATGTATCATCTTTGGATTAAATAGTCAATACTGGTAAAGTTATTATTATTATAGTAAAATGCACAATAACTTTAAATACTCAATGAGATTTATAGATTTTAATAAACAAAGATTTTCGGAATTTTCGGCGATTATACTGATTTTCAGGTGAGTTGGAGTCAGATGGGGGAAGAACCGACTTTATAGAGTTGTGTAATCATGGAGAAAAAATATGCAGCAGGATAATATAGCAATCAGTGTCAAAGGTTTAAGTAAGGACTTTGATATCAGTGAGTCTGGCAAAGGTTTTTCAGGGAAGTTGAAAGCCCTTTTTTACAGAAAACGTAAAATTGTTACTGCTGTAGACAATATAGATTTTGAAATCAAGTGTGGAGAATTTGTCGGATATGTGGGGGAAAATGGAGCGGGTAAGTCTACGACAATAAAAATGCTGACTGGTATACTGATGCCAACATCCGGGAGCGCTGAGGTAAATGGGATTATTCCTTTCAAAGACAGGAAGAGGAACGCGGCAAAGATTGGTGTTGTATTTGGTCAAAGAACACAGCTTTGGTGGGATCTTCCTGTGCGCGAATCGTTTGATTTGTTAAAAGTGATTTTCCGGGTATCCCAATCAGATTTTAATTCACAAATAAAAAAGCTGGATAGTGCACTTAGTCTTGGCCCTCTGATGGATATGCCGGTAAGAAAACTATCGTTAGGTCAGAGGATGAGATGCGATATTGCAGCTTCTCTGATTCACAATCCTCCAGTTCTTTTTCTGGACGAACCTACAATTGGTCTGGATGTGCTGGCTAAGGAGTCTATAAGAAATTTTCTAGTGGAAATGAACAGGAATGAGGGGACGACTATCATTCTTACCACGCACGATATGAATGATATTGAGCAACTTTGCAGGAGACTCATTATACTTGAGGGAGGAAAGATTGTGTATGACGGTGAGACTGAGTTGCTGAAGCAAAAGTTCGTACATGAAAAAGTATTAGAGGTTGAATTTCATGACGATGGGAATGTCATGCAGGGAATACCAGGTGTTACTGTTATACGCGAACAGGGATGCAAAAAATGGCTGACTTTTGATAACGACAATTTTGGTATCGGTGAAGTTATTGGTACTATCGCATCCAGATATAAAATAAAGGACATATCCGTAAATGAGCCGTCAGTGGAAAGTATAATCAGGAAAATTTATAAAAACCGTGCGGCGTTAGCGGCACCTTCAGAATGGTTGCTTACCAAGTGATGAGTCCAGCCCTTTTTTTTAAATTCATATCAGTATCATTCCAGAAGCAGGTTACCTATAGGTTTGATTGTTTTGTTGGGATCGTGAACGGCTTTCTATATGTCTTTATATTTACATCTTTATGGAAGGCACTGTATTCACAGTATGATGTTGTAGCACATAAAGGTTATACGCTAACTGCTATTGTGACCTATGCGGTTATGGCGATGGCAGTCAAAATATCCTTTACTATGGATGATTCTATTATTTATAAGAAGGTTATAGACGGATCGATTGCGATGGAACTTGTAAGGCCAACTTCTTTTTTCTTTATGAACCTGGCCGAAAACGTAGGGCATTCCCTCTTTCATATGATGGCAAGGATGGCCCCTATTATTGTAATATCAATTTTTCTTTTTGATATTACTGTTCCGTTCGAAGTTACGAGGTTTTTAGCGTTTATAGTGTCACTGATTGCCGGGTATGCCTTAGTGTCCATGCTTAATTTTATTGCGGGACTGCTTGCTTTTTGGTTTGTGGAAATATTTCCATTTATGCTTTTTAAATATGCATTGTTTACTTTTTTTTCCGGAGGAATAGTGCCAATAGACTTTTTCCCAGAGTTTTTGAAGCCATTCGTTGCATTTCTTCCATTCCAATATATGCTTTATTTTCCGACTACTATTCTTATTGGACGAGCTTCGATGGTGGACGCTCAATCGATAATAATAGCACAATTGATATGGATAGTAATAATGGGTGGCATTTGCGGCCTTATGTGGAGTGCCGGTAAGAAGAAGTTGGTCATCCAGGGAGGATAAGTGGAGACAATAAAAATATATCTAACACTGCTTGCGACATCCATAAAAGCACGGATGGAATATAAGGTAAGTTTCTTGTTCTATATATTTGCCATACTTACTTTCTATGCTGGGCAATTTGGTTTGTTATTTGTTCTTTTGAACCGTTTCCATGAGATAAAAGGTTGGACGGTTGGAGAGATGATTTTTTTATACTCCCTGCAAGCCTTTGCTTTTGGATTTACAAATCTGATATTTTCACAGTTGGTGGATTTTGATAAAATGATAGTTGCCGGAGAGTTTGACAGAGTATTGGTAAGACCTCTCAGTCCATTAGGACAGGTGGTTTTCTCGAGATTTGAGATGTCGACAGTGGCACATTTTATAATCGGGTTCACTACCCTGTATTTTGGTTCACACTTTGCCGATATTGAGTGGACTATTTATAAAATTTTATTGTTTCCAGTTATTATAATGGGCGGCGTGATGATAGCGGGAGGCATACGCCTGATAGTAACATCAGTTGCCTTCTGGACATTAAGAAATAGGTCACTGGTTCACACTGTGATATTTTCAAGCAAGGAGTTTATTAACTATCCAATAAATATTTACAACACTGGAATACAGTTCTTTCTGACATTTATATTTCCAATATCATTTATCAACTTTTATCCGGCACATTTCTTTTTAGACCGGTCAGGGGCCAGTCTCCTACACCCGGCACTTGAACTTGGTACGCCAATTGTGGGTATTATAGTGATTACAGTTTCAGCCTTCTTATGGAAGGTGGGTGTAAATCATTACCAGAGTACAGGATCTTGAGCTTGTTTATGAGAGGTGAGTAAGAGTCTTTGTTACTACGTTTCTCAGAATGCAACGTAACTACAAAAGTGTCATCATATCCCGGGCTTTTTGCTTTCTGTATGAAAATCAATTGACAAGAAGATCGCACAGGGTAGAATGATCCATTTATTATTTTACAGGTAAAGTCTTTATATTTTATGAAAGGGTACAGCAATGGGTACAGCAAAAGCACGCCATATTCTGGTGTCTAGTCAGGAAGAATGTCAAAAGATAAAAGAGCAGATAGAGGGTGGTGAAGACTTTGAGGTGCTGGCGAAGGAGCACTCCAAATGTCCTTCCGGTCAAAGCGGAGGGGGATTAGGTGAGTTTAGTCCCGGGCAAATGGTCAAGGAATTTGATGAAGTTGTTTTTAAAGATGAAGTTGGAAAAGTCCATGGTCCAGTTAAAACCGATTTTGGGTATCACCTGATTGAGATTACAGATCGTGAATAGTAAGTATCTGTAATTTTGTGGTATCGGTAGCGGCTTGACATCTTATGTATTGGTATTCAAAATATTGGCTGCTAGCCATATCAGAAACTATTTGATCAACAATGACAGTATCAGTCCGTGTCCTCAATATATTAGCCGCCTTTGTTTGGTATGTTGGTGGCATAGTGCTACTTGCAAAGGGAGCAAGCCTGCTGGTAGAGGCGTACTCACTGAAACCTGAGCAGTACTGGCCCTGGCTGGCTATTGTTGCAGGGCCTGTTACCGGTAGTATAAAAGGTAAGTTTATTTTTCGTAAAAGCTGTCTGAAAAATCTCGCGAGAATAAATGCCCTTAACAAGCCAAAAATCTGGCAATTTTTCAAACCATGGTTCTTTGCCGTATTAGCCCTGATGATAACGTTTGGCGCGACTATGGCGCGACTGGCGCATACACAACATAATTATTACTTCCTAATAGTCGTTGCTATAGTAGATATTGATATTGGTATTGCTCTGCTGTGGAGTAGTTATATTTTCTGGAAACAGAAGGCTTTTGCGAAATAGAGCCCGGTTGTTCTTGTTTGTGTGACTATCGTTGATCGAATGTGTATTCCGATCTTTTTGTATACAAAAAGATCGGAATAAGGACTGAGGACGAATCTACATATCCATGTATATTATGCTCGATTTGCAAAAAACCTGGAATACCTCTGCTGATAGAGGAGTTAAATGCTGAGAGCATCCATCGATTTAGGGACTAATACCTGCCTTATGCTTATGGCAGAGGTCGAGTCTGGGCAGGTGAAGAAGGTGCTGGGTGATTATGCCCGTATTGTCCGCCTTGGAGAGGGAGTTGATAAAGCCGGATGCCTTCAGCCGGATGCGATGGATCGAACGCTGACGTGCCTAAACGAGTATCGCAAAATAATATCTAACGCCGGAATGTTACCTGATACCGTGATTTGCGTGGCAACCAGTCAGGCAAGAGACGCTGATAATGGGGGAGAGTTTTTTAAAAGAGTTGGGTTAGAGCTGGGGTTTAAGTTCAGAGTGATTTCCGGAAAAGATGAAGCGCAATTGAGTTTTATGGGCTCTCTTCTACCGGGTATGGGATCTGCTGATCATGTTGTTGTAGATATTGGAGGTGGAAGTACCGAATTTGTAACGGCAAATGAAGCTCAAAGCATAGACCTTGGGTCTGTTCGTTTTACTGAAAGATACCTGAAGTCAGATCCGGTAATTGATGAAGAGTTTAATGTCTGTCTTAGTGAAATAGATAAGAAGCTTGAAGTACTTAAAGATTGGAAATATTTTATTTCATCAGGTAATATGCAAATGCTTGCCGTGGCCGGTACGGCGACTACACTTGCTTCCTGGCGACAGAGACTTAGAGCGTTTGATGCTGCCGAAGTTGAGAAAGTCAAACTAACAAATAGAGACTTGCTTCAAATGGTCAAGGATCTTAAAAGCATGACCGTTGCAGAGAGGCGCGCTCAGGTAGGTATCGAACCTAAAAGAGCGGATGTCTTACTGGCAGGAGCAATGATTATGTGGAGGACAATGGAGAAGTTGGGATTTCATACATGCAATATAAGTACAAGGGGATTGAGATATGGGGTGTTAATGGATTAGCAATTTGGCCCAAATGTTTTCGCGAATCCTTAACGGTCAATGCGCTTATTTCCTCCAGGTTTTCCTTCTTTGAGTAACTTCAACATAGGAGCGTAATGCCATTCAGCTTTATTCTCATCGGCCAAATCCTTGATCATTGTATAATATTTTTCATATATTTCCTGTAATGTTTCTTTGTGTTGTGGATCACAGAAAAACACACGGCATCCAAGTGCCCTGTGTTCTCTGATCGTGCATTGATAGTTTTCGAGAAAGGGACATACATTTTTGTCAGGATCAAAAGCGGGTACTTCCACATTTTCCATGATATAGTCTGTTTCAATGGCTGACGTATACAATACGTGTCCAAATTCATCGAAATGGCAGCACGTACCACAGGAATTGCAACCTGGGTTGATACTAGCAAGCTCTGCTTCCAGTTTTTTGTATATTTCTATAATATCCACATTGCTTTCAGGGTAATGGTTCAATACGCGTTCCATTTTAGTATAAATTGTTTCCAAAACACAAATAGAAAAAAATATTGACCATGAAATTTATTATATTGCCAATCTCGCTATGGTATAAACCTTTAAGTCAGAGATTTAACTTGAAATCATGCTCCTGCAGTGGTAGCCTCTGCGGATAATTATTATGAAGAAGAAAGCACCAAGTTATTCTTTCTCGAACCCTTAGGGTTCGAGAAAAATAACTTTACATTCTCGCATCTCAGGTTTTTGTAGAACTAGTGTATAAAGAGGGTGTTTATTGAAATATCGGAGTACGGATGGAGAAAGATATTTTGTCACTGCGTAATTAACAATCGCTCTTCATTATCAAAAGGGAAACTAATGAAAAAAAATAATAAAAACACAACACAGGCAAGCCTGTTAAATAAGATAGAGAGTAGAGAGGCTGTGATAGGGGTTATAGGTTTGGGCTATGTTGGATTGCCACTGGCAATCCATTTTGGACATCAAGGATTCAAGGTAATTGGCTTTGATGTGGACAAGCGTAAAATTGATATGCTTTATCAAGGAAAGTCTTACATTAAGCACATAAAGATGGAGCCTGTCAGCACAAAAATAAAAGAAGGTAAACTTGAGGCAACCGTTGATTTCAGTCGTCTTGGTGAAGCGGATTGTATATTGATCTGTGTTCCCACACCACTAACAGATAAGATGGAGCCTGATCTGAGTTATGTTCTGGACACTACAAATTCTATCGCCGGTAGTCTACGTGCCGGACAGATTATTGTTTTAGAAAGCACTACCTATCCAGGGACCACCGAGGAAATGCTTTTGCCCAGGTTGGAAATTAATGGCATGACGGTTGGGGAGGAATTCTTTCTCGCTTATTCTCCCGAAAGAGAAGATCCGGGTAATAGGAATTATGATGCTGCCAATATTCCAAAGGTAGTTGGCGGGGTTACTCCTGCCTGTTTGGAGATTGCATCCAGCCTTTATAATTGTATTACACAGTCAGTACCGGTATCGTGCACCAGGGTTGCAGAGATGACAAAGATACTCGAGAATACATTCCGCTCTGTTAATATTGCGCTGGTAAATGAGTTGAAAGTACTGGGACACAAGATGGGCATAGATGTATTCGAGGTCATTAATGCTGCGGCCACTAAGCCATTCGGTTATACACCATTTTATCCTGGCCCGGGACTTGGTGGCCATTGTATTCCAATTGACCCATTTTACCTCTCTTGGAAAGCCAAGGAATATGACTTCTCTACTCGGTTTATTCAACTGGCAGGGGAGATCAATGTGTCTATGCCATATTACGTAATAGATAGAACTATAGAGGCTTTAAATCAGTATGAGAAGAGCCTCAAGGGCAGTAAAATTTTGGTGCTCGGGGTTGCATACAAAAAGGACATTGATGACGAAAGAGAATCTCCAGGTTATACAATTATGAAAATGTTGTTAGAAAAGGGTGCTATTGTAAGCTACAATGATCCCTGGATTCCTGAACTGAAACAGACCAGAAAATACAACTTTGAAAAAAAATCGGTTCCTATCACGCCGGAGCTTCTACAGGGGATGGATGCGGTTGTCATTGTCACCGATCACAGTGCGTATGACTATGCTGAGATAGTAAGGCACTCTAATTTGATAATTGACACTCGTAATGCAACAGATAAAGTAGACGGAACGGATGGAAAAGTTTTTTTTGCATGAGTGCATTCTAAAGAAAGGATTGTTATTCTCCTGCTCCATATAATCTGATTGCCATTAGTAATGTATCACGGTATTTACAAAATACAGTAGTAAATTTCAAAAAACTTCATTTCGTCAATTTCATCTTGTAGTCTCTCTATTTTACTCTAATAAACATCTCTTAATAATGAATCGATATCTCATCTTCATACAAATTAATCTGCTTGATTTTAGCGGTTGATTGTATTACCTTTTGTATACATATGAATAAACTCACTTAATATTGCCACAAAATCAGGGAAGGTTTTTAATGTTTGTGAATAAGGATTATTCTAAGAGTTTTCGTGTACCGCATTATCGTGAACTTGTCAGAAAACATTGCGGCGTTAAAGAAGAGGGTCTCCTTAAGTATGGGGTAAATGGAAAGAGGATAAAGGAACAGCTGGTAAGCTGCATATGGTCTGAACAGCTTTTGAAGATGGACAGGTTACATACTGAGGATGGCTTAAGGATTGAGATCATCTCTTCAGGCATATGGAACCTGGAAGAGGGCCCTGACTTTAAGGATGCTGAAATGCTTCTGGAAGGGGAGGGGATAGTGAAAGGAGATGTGGAAATTCATGTGTGTGCAGGTGATTGGGCACGTCATGGACACAGTAAACAGAAGGAGTATGAAAACGTTTGCTTACATGTCTTTATGTGGAATGATAGGGAAGATAAGCATGTTACAATCAAAAATCGCAAGATTCCTCAGTTGGCGCTTTATGATTACTTGAAGTATGAATTGGATAAACTGTCAGAAACAATTGATATTGAAAATTATCCGCACACCGGCAGCGCTAATGCAGGGCCCTGCCAGAAAAGATTGAGTGCTATTTCACTTGATGACAAATGGATTGGACGATTTCTGGATTATGCCGGTGATGAAAGAATATTGGTCAAGGCGGACAGGATTGAAAAACAACAGAAATCGAAGACGTTTGAGCAGGTCTTGTATGAAGCGATATTAGAATCACTTGGTTATAAGAATAATAAAGAGCAGTTCAAGTGTTTGGGCTCTCTCGTTACGATCAATGAAATTAGAAGGCTGATACCCTCGGACGTTTCTATAAATGAAAGAAGCAAGAGGTTACAAGCATTATTGTTTGGTATGTCAGGACTCTTACCCAGTCAGAGATCAAAATATTCGAGTGGTAAGGATAAGAGTACTCTTAAATATATTGCAGAAATTGAACGAATATGGTCAGAAATCAGGAGTGATATCAAACAGGAACCCATGGATGGAGAGTTGTGGAGCTTTAAGTATTCCAGGCCAGGCAATTACCCAACAAGAAGAATCGCTGCGATCAGCCGTCTCCTGGCAGAAAATTATGAAACTGGGATTTTCAGAGTGATGGTAAAGTCTTTTGAGAAGACAGAAAAAAACAAGAGCAATTTCGATCAGATTAAAAATATCATTAAAACCACGGAGTCTATCTTTTTAGAATTATATGATGATCACTGGTCCCATTATTATACGTTTGGAGGAAGAAGATCCGATAAGAAGGGGCGTTTGATTGGCAAAGAACGTGCTGCTGTAATATTCATAAATATAATTATTCCAGTTATATTGGCATACGCAAGAAAAAGAGAAGACCCTGAGTTAGAGGTGAAATTATTTAAGGCTTATAAGCGACATTCGAAATTATCACATAATAACATTACACGGTTTATGAACTATAGAATTCTGGGAAAAGATTTACAGAAAGAAAACGTGATTAATTCGGCAAGGCGACAGCAGGGCCTTTTGCAAATATTTAGAGATTTTTGTGAAAGTGATGACATTGCATGCGAAAGGTGTGTGCTTTTACAAACAATTAATTCGCAACTAAAATATTGAGGGATTAAGGGATTGAGGGCATATATAGAATATTCTGAATTCCTCAATTCCTTAATTAACAATAATGAATTTGCAACAAATTAAGTATTACCTGGTGGGTGTTCTTGGTTCACTCATTGTCAGACTTTTGTTTAGTACGATAAGTATTAAAGAGATTCCTGATGGTTACTCACAAGATCTTGAGCGTCAGGGTAAACATGCGATATATGCATTCTGGCATGCACACATGCTGCTTCCGGCTTATGTTGGCAGGCAGCGTAATGTAAAGGTTCTGATAAGTCAACATCGTGATGGTGAATATATTGCGCAGGTTGTTCAGAGACTAGGTTACGGCGTTGCTAGAGGTTCTACGACAAGGGGAGGGGCAAGGGCGTTATTACAAATGATAAAGAAGATAAAAGAGGAGTCAATATCTTTGGCGATAACCCCCGATGGCCCGAAAGGTCCCATATTTGTCGCCCAATCAGGAGCAATACTATTAGGGCAGAAGACGCAATACCCTATTATCCCGGTAATGATACATTTGGGACGGTATTGGGAACTTCCAAGCTGGGACAAATTTTGTATACCCAAACCTTTTTCTAAAGTAAAGATTTTTTATGGAGAGCCCATTATGATACCGCCTAAGTTGGAAAAAACTATGGTGGAGGAGTACAGGCTGTCATTAGAGAATAGCCTCATCAAATTGGGTAATGAGGCCGAAAGCATTTCTAAGGAAGTATAGTATAATAAAATGTAAAAACAAATCTTCTTTTTTGGAGTGCAGTGACCGCCTGTCCGCCAGTCTGTTAGGCGGGTGTCACTGCTTTAAAACGCATCATCACGCCTGCCCGGCCTGGCCGTTCGGACGGGGATGATGCACTCCATATTTTTCCAATAATTCAATGGCCCTCTCTTTCGAGAGGGCCATATTCTAAAGAATGTGAAATAACCTCATGATATCATTTTTAGTAGCATATATCATAAGGGACAGTATTAATCCCATGCCGATGTAGTTAGCAATTGCCATTGATTTCTCACTGACAGGGGAACCCTTAATCTTCTCTATTCCAATGAACATGAGATGCCCTCCATCTAGAACGGGGACAGGTAATATATTTATTACTGCCAGATTTATGCTGATAATAGCCATGAAATACATGAGTTTGCCGATTCCTGATTGTGCTGACGCGTATGACGCCTGGGCTATCAGTACCGGTCCACCTAATGCTTTGGTTGATAATTTCTTTGAAACAAAACCCTGTATGGTCAGATAGATTCTTTTGATATTTATGACTGCTTTATGTGAACCCACAGAGCACGCTTTGAGAAGACCATATTTTCTGAGCACTTTCTTTTCTCCGAATTTAATCCCTAATACTCCTTGCGCATTTTTCTCGTTTTTCTTCGGTTTGATGGTCTTTGTGATTGTCTCATAATTATGTGTCCATGCGATTTCAAACTCCTCGCCCTGGCTTGCCGTAACAAGCGTTAAAAGCTGGCTCCATTCTGTTACATTTTTTCCGTTTATTGATGTAATGGTATCACCTGGTTTAATACCTGCTTTCTCTGCGGGAAAACCTTCAACTGTAGAATCTACCGTCAATCCGTAGTGAGGAAAGATCCCCTCGGAAAATTTTTGTACTGTCTCGTCTCCCACTTTTGTTAATTTTATATGTTTTGTGTCATTGCCTCTGTTTACTTGCAGTGTGACAATACCATCCGGCAACTCTTTTATTGTGTTTATTAACTTTGAAAACCCATGAATACTCTGTGAATTTACCTTAACTATCTTGTCTCCTTTTTCCAATCCGAGGGAATATGCAAGGCTGTCTTTCTTCACACCATCAATTTCTGATGTTGCACAGGATAGCCCGATCATCCATCGAGTAACGGCGGCTGGAGTTACTTTTATGTCTATATCTTGACCATTACGCAACACAGTGAGTGAGAGCTCCTTACCGGGACTTGCCTGTACTATTCCTATAAACTCACTTGTGGTAGCAACCGCTTTTCCATTAACTTTCAGTATTGTATCATTAACGTGCAGTTCTGATGACTGCACCGGTGTATCTGCATTCTCAACGGTAAACATTTTGTTTACTTCCAATGTGCTTGCCGGTGCGATTCCTATGCGTTGTACGCCAACTGAAGCGTCATACTCCGGCATTACGTTGACATCGAATGTCTCGTTGTCTCTTTCGATCTTCATGTTAATGCCTTTAGAAGAGTTGCTTAATGCTACGGAAATGAAGATATCTTCAAAATCCGGATCATTTACACCGTTAATTCGTACAATTTTATCCCCAGGTCTTATTCCGGCCTCCCATGCAGGCCCACCCGGTAATGCCTGTCCTACTTCAGCAGTAATGAAAGGAACCCCAACTCTGAAAGCAATAATAAAAGCAATAAATGCGAGAATTGTATTACAAGTGACACCAGCTACGAGCACTGAGGCGCGTTGCCATGGCTTCTTTGACATAAACTCCCAATCCTCGCCTGTGTTAGAGTCCTCTCTCTGTTCCCCGGCAAGTTTCACGTATCCTCCCAAAGGTACGATTGAGATCCGATAGTCAGTGTCGCCTATCTGTTTCCTTATTAGTGCCGGTCCGAACCCAAGTGAAAATGCGTGTACCTTTACTCCTATTTTCTTGGCTACTAAGAAGTGTCCAAGTTCGTGAATAAAAATGAGTAAACCTATTCCTACAATTACTAAAATGACGTTAGATGATATTCCTATGAAAGGCATGTATTTGTCTCCTTGCGTGCATATTGATCCGCATCTATGACATCCTGCAAAGTGGGGTCTTTTATAAAATCGTGTTCTTTCATAACGTGTTCCACCGCCTTTGTGATATCTGTAAATTTGATTTTATTATCTAAGAAAGCCTGTACGGCTACTTCATTAGCTGCGTTAAACGTAGCACCCATGGTACCACCTTTTTCAATTACTTCATACCCTAATCTTAATGCCGGGAATTTATCCATATCAGGCTTCTGGAAATTAAGAGTGCCCAGTTCCGCGAGATCGAGTGATTTGACATTGCCATTTTCTCTGTCAGGATATGTCAGCGCAAATTGAATGGGTACTTTCATATCAGGTACTCCCATTTGGGCGATGACAGAACCGTCGCAGAACTCTACAAGTGAATGGATTATCGACTCGGGATGTATGACCACTTCAATCTGGCTCGCGTCCAGGCCAAAAAGCCACTTCGCTTCGATTACTTCAAGGGCTTTGTTCATCAATGTCGCTGAGTCAATTGTTATCTTCTTTCCCATATTCCATGTAGGGTGGTTGAGCGCGTCTTCTCTCGTTACTTCCGACAATTTCTCTTTCGGGTGGTTGCGGAACGGCCCACCGGATGCTGTAATTATGATTTTTTTTACTTCTTCACGACGTCCTGCTCTTAATGCCTGAAGCACCGCACTGTGTTCACTGTCAACAGGGATGATACTCACACCGTGTTCCTTTGCCATAGGCATAATCAATCCACCTGCCATGACCAAAGCTTCTTTGTTTGCGAGGGCGAGGGTTTTTCCGTTTTTAATTACTTCAACAGCAGCAGGAAGCCCGGCCCCTCCGACTATAGCAGAGAGGACTATATCTACATTTTCTTTAGAAACCATCTCCCTGACACTGTCCTTGCCGGTAAGGATTTGTACAGGATTGCCTGCTAGACTATTTCTTAATGAATCAACATATGTTTCATCCGCAAGAGATACATGTTCCGGTTTAAACTCGTTGACCTGTTTCGACAACAGTTCCCATTGGGAATTTGCAGACAAAGCGGCAACCTTGTATTTATGCTTCAGGTTTCTAATAACGTCCAGGGTGCTCTTACCTATCGAACCGGTTGACCCGAGAATTACTACATTTTTCATAATTATATCGTTTCTATCTCTGCCAATAATGCGGAAACCATTTCGCTTTCAGGGATTTTCCTTAACTTTTCACCTTTTTTGAATAAAAAGCCAACCCCATTTCCACCGGCAATTCCTATATCGGCTTCCATTGCCTCTCCGGGGCCGTTAACAATACATCCCATTACGGCAATCTGTACGGATTTTTTCTGGGCAGGGAGTCTTCTCTTTACTTCATTTACTATATTTAGTAGATCTATCTCACAGCGACCGCAAGTCGGGCACGATATTATTTCGGCATCTGTTCTTTTTGAAAGCCCAAGTGCCTCAAGGATCTTATATCCTGCGCTTACTTCCTGATGAGGAGGGCCTGTATAAGAGACCCTCAATGTATCTCCAATTCCTTCTGAAAGCAAACCGCCTATACCGATTGCTGACTTTATTACGGCGTCGACAGGTGCGCCTGCGGCGGTTATACCCAGGTGCAGTGGATAGTCACACTGTTTTGCTATAGCTCTGTACGCATCCATTGTTTGCTGTACATCAGATGCCTTCAACGAGACTATAATATCCTTAAACCCTAATGATTCAAAATGTTCGCAATAGCTTAACGTTGTTTTAACCATTAACGATACAAGGTCTTCATCGTGGCCATTATTACTTCTGATAGAGCCGGAATTAACACCTATTCTTATAGGAATTCCTCTCTCTTTGGCGAGGCGTACAATCTCCTCCAGCTTGTCTCTGTTTTTCATATTTCCGGGATTTATACGGATCTTGTCTACACCTTGTTTGATGGCCTCTAAGGCGAGATTATGGCCAAAATGAATATCCGCAACCAACGGTATGTTTATTCTCTTTTTGAGCTCACCAAGACATTTGACAGTTTTTACGTCAGGAACGGCAACCCGGATTATTTTGCATTTGAGTGCTTCCAACTCGTGGATCTGCTTCGCAGTTGCTTCGATGTCATCTGTGTGGGTATTTGTCATTGATTGTATGGCGATCGGCGCATTATTACCAATCTCAATAGAACCAACTGAAACGCTTCTTGATTTCCGTCTATTTGTCATATAAAAGCAGTCTATAATTAACTTTATCGAATTTAAAGCACTTATTTTAACAGTTTTTCACATAAACTCAAGTTATTATAATATTACGCTCGAACAGACCGAGTACGAATTCAAAAGGGGGGATAGATGCCAGAGACGAATTACATGAAATGGCATGAATGGATTACTCTTTTTTACAAATATGCGAAACAGAGTTTCGCGGACAATGCGTTCCCAAACGGGAGTTTGGGAACGAGCAAAAACCTGGCAGAAGGGGTGCAATGTGGTTCTAAATAACATCTTCATCCACTACAAATACGTTAGGGTCATTGTACAAATCAGGGTCTTTGAAATTATCTATTTTCCGTCTCAAGGTATTCGTGCAATGCTCTTCCTGGTTATGTTCATTTTTAAGCCTCTCCCTCTGTAGCAAGGTTAATCATTCCTGTTTTCAGGTTGATTCTTTTTCCGATAGATGCTCCAACCAATCGTGTAGTAGATAAGAGCAAATAGCATTACTAAAACAAAATATGTATAAAAACCACTAACGTGATAGTTACCCAGGGAATCACCAGACCCAAGGTATATCATAATATTAAATAAAACAAATGCCCAGATTGCTATTAACAGTCCTCTTGCTATTTTGAACATCAGAATCCCCTTTTTTTACTACTTCCTCTAACAAAAACTATACCCTCATGCTGATCTATATACTGAAAGATTTTATGGTCGTCCTCCTAACACGTTCTTCTCCCAAAGATCACCAAGCCCATACTCATCAAGCCAGTCTGTCATATCCGGTCTATCGAGACGATCGAATACACTTTGTCCTTTCTCTCTACCAACAACAACAATATCGTCAGGTTCAAACTGGTTTACCAGTGTAACCGACTGTGTAGCAACTATGATTTGAGCGCATTTCGAGGTTGATCTAAATAAATCGGCTAAAATGGTAATAGCGTAAGGGTGCAATCCTAATTCCGGTTCGTCCAGTAATATGATAGACGGCAGTTTTGACTCTGGCTGGAGTAAAAGTGAAGCAAGGCAAATAAAACGTAATGCTCCATCTGACAAAGCTGAAGCATCAAAATAATCATCGCTCCCTTTTCCCTTCCACTCAATACGGATTTTATCCTCATTTAGTTGTGAAGGATGCAGATTAAAACGGTCGAAAAAAGGAGCCACCATACGTACCGCATCCTGAATATTTTCAAAATGATCAGGATGTTTTTTTTCAAGTAGATATAAAAAGGCTGCTAGATTTCTCGCATCAGGTTGCAATATTTTATTATCTGCAATATTACAGGTCTGTTTTACCTTGGCGCTATCACTGGTATCATGAAAATGGTATAATCTCCAACTATTAAGATAATCTGATACATACTGTGCTACACGTTTTTTGCTACCTGGAATTTCGGATTCCAAATGTCCACTTCCCATATTTTCATTATAAGGCTTGGAATAGCGTTGTTTATCATGGAACCAGGTATTCTCATTACTGAAATAAAAATTGTCTTCAGGGGTTGGAGAGAAATTACATTCATAACCATTAACTCCATCTTCAAAAAACAACTTGAAGGACATCTCTTCTGAAGTCTTTCGACCAAAATAGAGAACGCTATCCGCACCTCCGGATGCAGCAGAATAGTTTTGAAGATTTTCTTTAATCACCTGGTTCAGAAATTTAAAAACCCCTACAAAATTTGATTTTCCCGTTCCATTGGAACCGATAAGGATATTCAAAGATTTCAGGTCAATATCCAGGCTATGAATTGATTTAAAACTTCTGATTTCTATATGATCAAGAGTGCTCATTCTTAATTATTTATAAAAATTACTAAAAGGAATTTCCGTGGTGGATTAACACTAAATTGTTATCCTGAACTTGTTACAGCGTTTCTTAATATATGAAGGTATATAGATTCAAAAACGAATTCAGAATAAATTTTTCTTTTTCTAAAGTTTTCCACAATAAAACGTAATGATAATCTGAATCCATTCATTTCAATCATTCTATGAATCTTAAACAGGGAGGGCAAGAAGAAAGTTGTTCGTATCGAGGACAAAATGATATTCCCTTCAACTTCCTATTTAGCGATTACCTGTATACTTACTCTATATATCATATCTTCTACGCCGCCCACTTCAACCCCCTGGATGCATATTCATACACTAACTTTAACCTCTTATACAAATACGCGAAACGGAGTTTCGCGGACAATGCGTTCCCTAACGGGAGTTTGGGAACGAGCAAAATAGTGAATTAGACACTAATTTCCTCCGGACAAAAAGCGTCGAGG
>JAIQZR010000078.1 GCA_021777035.1 Candidatus Scalindua sp.
AACAATTTTTAATTTTTTCAATACCGACATAACTCCCAAGGGATTCAAAAAGAAGATCAATTATGTCATATTGTAGAGATGTCAAATTGATCTTATATTCTGTCTTCTTTTCAATATAAATGAATTTTCTGTTCTTTTTATCAATCTTCCATCTTCTAGGTTTTGGAATGGCCTGACCCTCTTTTATTTCTTCCTTTTCTGAAAAGGACTCTATAGTTTGTATTTTTGTGGTACTGTCATAACTAATTTTTTTATATTTGCGTATAATTGTAACTTTATCATCTGCTCGAACAACTGCAGAGTAACTAGATGCCGATGTCACTCTTACTATACCACTTCCTACATAACCGAAATTACCATCATCTGCCTTTTTACTACTTTTTTCCTTTGTCATATTGTTACTCCCATAGTAACCCCTTGAATAATATGCGGGGGAAAGCCGTTAGGGTAACGGCCTTTCGGTAGCGAACCTATCCCCGACATTTATATTTGCACTCTGTTGTCAGTCTATGCATTGTTTCATTGTTTTGTGATTACTTCCTCGCTTCCTGCGCTTTATCAGGATCCGTCCATGGCCGTGTACCAAATGTTAACAATTCCAAATCTGCCAATACCTCTTTGCAAAAGATAGCTACCCCGAAATATTCCTGATCAGATAGTACAGGAGAAAAATCTTCCTCCCGTACTGATTTCTGAAAAAACTCAAGCAATGTAGCTATTTTAAAATAAGTTTCTTCCGCACTTACACCACCAAAATCAGGTAGCGGAAACACATCAGTAGGTTGTTTCACACAACAATCTTTTGTCATATTTTCTCCCTCATTTTTCCTCATATTTTCATTTACAAAGATATGTCCTAAATCACATTCGCCCTCACAACCTTCTTTTCACTCTTACTGATCCATTGCGAAATACTGCTCTTTTTAAAAAGATACCTCCCCCCGAGCCTGAAATAAGGGATCCTCCTCTCCCTGCACATCTTCCTTATCGACCATGGCGCAAACGGTATAATCTTTGCTAACTGATTTATCGTTAAAAGATCTTCCATCATCCTCACCTCCTTTCAAAAAATTATAATACGTTAAAAAATATTGTTAACTACTATCAGAGAATCTTTACATCATCTACATAGCTGGAATCTAAATACCGCTCACCAAATATAATAATCTCTAGTTCAACAAGTGTCTCATTGAAGAGATTGTTCAATCCTACAGTCACAGATCCTGATGAGGTAGAATTGACATCTTCATTTAATAAATTTATAAAAATTTCACCAAATGCTGCCAATTTACAGAAAACATATTCCGGATCTATCTCCTTTGTAATTGCAACTTTTTTTGCTTTCATCACCAGACACCATCCTTTCTAAAATAAGTTCCATAATTACAGAATGCAATATAAACGCATTATAACTTTTAATACCTGTAATCTACATACATTGTGGTCAAAATTTTTTATAGTTTACCGCCTTTCTCAATAATCTTCTTTATTATTGTTCTTAGATAATTTGCCAAACTTCTATTGTCCTTGTCCGCAAACTTTTTAAGCTTATCGTATGTGATTTTATCTATCCGAAATGAAATATTTGTTTCTTGCTCAGTCATGTCACAGGTAATTTGAATACATTTACATACATATGTCAACAATAAAATTATTTATTTTGCCAAAACCGGTGGTAAAACGTAAGATACCCACTATGTAGCACCTTGAAAATTGTTATTTTCAACCTTATAAGGAAGCGAAGAAAGCCACACTTAAAAAGAAAGGGCCCGTCGTGCCTCGATTAAAACGATAAAAAATAATATTCACATAGGGTCATAAAGATGAAAAACACAGAAACTATAATGAGATTGGAAGGATATGTAGATAGGAGGTCGATAGTAATAAATCCGATGTTCTCTCAGGGATATTCGGTAGGCTGGAGGTTTGCAGTCCCGGAGGCTTTTAAAGATGCACTTGATATTAAATTGACAAGCAGGAGGTGCAAAGCCGGAAACCTGTCTGTACTTACTCAGGGCAAAAATTACTCATTCAGTGCCAACGACACCATTTACGATACTCCAAAAGCTTACAAAATGTGGAAAGAAGCACTTAAAGAATTCAAATACTGTGTTGAAATACAAGAAGCAGTACCCGCCAGAAACATACAGACTAAAGTATTTAAAACTTGTGATCCTGTAAACTATAAAGAAGATGGCAAAACATCTAACAGACGGGCACTATTTATCTTTGAAAGAACACGTACTGATTATGGCCATGTAAAATTTAAGATACTAACACCAGACCAGGCAAAAGGAAAACTGGAACTACAGGGAGTCTATGAAACAGACCAAGAAAAATTTGTCTATTTTCTGCAAACTGGTAAGTTGATTACAAATGATGATGATTTTATAGAATTTTGAATTACAGATTACAACCTTATAAGGAAGTGAGGAGGTCTAGGAACATGGAAGAATCTTTTGCAAGAGAGGGTTGGACAAATGCACGGCTCCTGAAACGTTCGTGTGAATCATTACTTGGCATCAGCGCAGGTCTCCTGGCCGATGGGAAGTTGAACGACCAAGAGATCCGTTTTTTAGATAACTGGCTCAGCGACAATCTTGCACTCACATCAACATGGCCCGGAGAGGTTATATTCTCGCGTGTGAAGTCAATTCTTATTGACAACAAAATCACAGAGGACGAACGTGAACACCTAAAACAAACACTCTCTGATCTAATAGGCGGCACCCTTCAAGAAACCGGTACAGCGTCAGGCGCGGCAACAAGTTTACCGGTAGACGATGATGTATGTTCGATCGTTATCAAGGGGAACCGTTTCTGCTTTACGGGCAACTTTCTATACGGCACTCGCAAAGCTTGTGAGCGTGCTATTATCGAAAGAGGAGGTGTTGTCACATCCGGAACAAGAAAAGATCTGGACTACCTTGTTGTAGGGACATTGGCAAGCAGGGACTGGGCACATACGAGCCACGGCAGAAAGATAGAGAAAGCGATGGAGTACAGGAAAGCCAACTGCCTCATTTTTATTGCCAGCGAAAAACAATGGGTTGAGAGTCTATGAGTTATATAAAATCGATTAAATCTGTGGGAAGGAGTGACTTATTTACACTCTTCAAGTAATTGAAAATATTCCTTGTTGGTCATTTTCGCTGTTCTCATATTAGACTTGATGATATCTAATCGTACCTCTTTGTATGTAGGAATTATTATTGGTCTGTGAATTCCTGCCTTTGAATAAACCTTGTGATCTCCCTTTTGTCTTTCGAAGGAAAACCCCGCTTTCTTGAATATGCATTCAAGAATTTGCCAGCGTACAGGGGTTATACGTGGCATGCTTGTGTACTTTGAGTGTTAAAAGGAATGTTTATATCTAGATATTTTGATTTATCTATTATGTCTGGTGTAGGTGATTCTGTATGCAATGGCCGAAGTCCGGATTCTCTCAAAACCTCAGCCAGCGTACCACGCTCAAAACACGAAATCAAAAACAGTGATAACGCTTCACTTAAGTTTTCTTTTGCCTCTTTCTGTGTTTTGCCTTGCGAATGTACGTCTATCACCGGACAGGACGACACATACCAGTCATCATCTTTCTTAATATCAAATGGTAATTTAAATTCTATTGCTGTTTGCATTGTCAAAGCCATTGTATTCATATTTTTTTAGTTTATCCACATAAAAGCTACCACACAGGGAAAAATGAGGTAGCCCTATCCGTTCGAGTAAACAAGTTTACAAAACTACGTGAATAAATGTCAAGCGTGAAAAACGTTGCTTACTAAGCAGTAAATCATTGAATTTATATATATTTTCGAAATCAATCAAACTTTGACCTTTTGTACTCTCGCACAATAACCCGTATGCCACGATCCTGTGCATAATTAAACGTGTATTTCGTGCCTCTGCTCTGGCCATCCCAAACAGCAATAACAATATCACACTTACTGACCATGTACCGATTACGAAATAGATTGCCTTTTTCTAAAACTGTAGCAACATGCCTACCCGGAAAAGGAATCGGCCTTGAATATGCGGAGCATATTTCAACGCACTGTGACTGACCTAACCGCCTCATTTCATTAATAGCCACCTGATCGACACCGGGAGCATCGCCTACAATAAGCGAATGCCCTTGATCCGCCAACCATCTGACGACCTCCTTTACCTTTATGGACATACTTTGCGAACAACTCCTGGAACCAGTGATAAGTACCAAAGCCATGTTAGACCTCCTTTGTTTTTTTAGTAAAAAGCCGGAACGGAAAATCACAAATCCTTTTTCGTACCGGCTTTTTATATTGCTTCTAACAAAATAGGTTTTCGGAGATATCAAAAAGCATGACAAAAGCTGTATTTTTGGCGTGGTTTTTTAGATCGTAGAAAATTTCCATTGCTAAAAGAAACAGGATGTTTCATTTAGCATTTCATAAAATAGCCTAAAGAAGTAACCGGTATGTTTTAAAGGAAAAATAAAATAGTTTATGTTTCCCCGTAGGGCGGTAAATAACAAAACTCAAAGCTTCTGTCTGATAACTAGGTAGTTATCGGACGGCAGCTGTTTTGCGAAGAATGAGCAAATGAGTTTTGTTATGTCCGCTTTACAACAATACCGGTTACTTCTTTAGGCTATACCTTTTTCTTTTATATCAACTAAAAAGGCAAATATGTCGTCAATTAAAGAATACTTTTTTATCGGCTGCTTTAATTAAAATGAGATAAATATGTATTTAATGGTTAAACGACTTTTTTGTCTCAATTATGTCATCCGGATGGATGTTTGGAACTGCTTTTTTTGGTTTTTGGTGACTAATCCATGCCAGGCATACCAAGTATATTCTTTTAGACCCTATACCGACTCCTCCCATGGCCCGTTTATAGGCAACACGAAACACACACCAAACAATAACGGATACAGACTGTATTAAACTATAGAAAGCCTCAGAAAGGGCGGGCCATGCAAGGGAGGGGGATGGTTAGGGGCACCATATCGCCGTAAGGCGAGTTGTAGATCCTGAAATAAAACTGAGAAATGAAATAATAATTATATTATTAAAGGCAGGTTACTCACTAATTAAAAAAGGGGCATAGAACTTTAATCCTATACCCCCCCTAATAAATCTTTTGGTCACAAAATGGTCACATTTTTATGTGTAAAGCAACCCTTCAATCATCGTAAGTCCTTATGTGATATGGTGGAGGATAGGGGATTCGAACCCCTGACCTTTTGAATGCCATTCAAACGCTCTCCCAACTGAGCTAATCCCCCCCACATAGGACTTATGTGTCTAATAATATGCGTCGTTGTTTATGGGTTATTATATAGCAATAATGCCCACTTCAATCAATCATTTTCCCAACGCAAATGATATAAACCTCTTTTTTCTATAAATAAGAAAGCCGAAAAATGAAAGAACTTATAACTTAAACAGAAGATCGGCGTATGTTGGAACTGGCCACAATTTTCGCGGAATTAATGTCTCCAACATATCTATGTCTTCACGCAAATCAGTCATCGTAACATGCACTTTATCACGAAACATCTCAGAACATTTTAAGCTGTCGGTAATCTTGAGCGCACTCTCCCGCTCTGATTCTAGTTTTCCAGCATTACGATATGCAGATTCTAAATGAGTCGAAATCCTTGAAAGCAGATCTCTCTGAACATCCGCAGATGCATTCACTGCTTCCAACGTTTCAATCCCCTCAGCAAGCTCTTTTGTATAGTGTATAACTGCCGGAATATATAAACTCTTCACCATATCAAGCGCCGCGTTTGCTTCAATATTAATCTGCTTTGAATATTGTCCGAGATAAATTTCATATCTGGCAAGGACTTCTCCTTTTGATAGCACTTTATATTTTTGAAACAATCCAATAGATTTTTTCCCAGGAAAGCTTTTCAGCGCTTTAACGGTAGAGTCAATATTTGGTAACCCCCGCTTCTCTGCTTCTTTCTCCCATTCATCAGAGTAGTTGTTGCCATTGAAGATGATCCGCCCATGCTCTTTCATCGTATCTTTTATAATGGATGCCGTCTCTTTATTAACATTATTCGACTTCTCAAGTCTAGATGCAATATCATCAAGTGCCTCCGCAACAATAGTATTCAATACAATACACGGTCTGGAAATTGAACCGGATGAGGGAACCATTCGAAACTCAAATTTATTGCCAGTAAACGCAAACGGAGATGTACGGTTTCTATCAGCATTATCCTTTGGGAGTGCCGGTAAAGTATCAACTCCCACCTTAAGAGTAGTAAATGCTTTTGACTTTGCCTTCTTCCCCTGTGTAATAGCCTCCAGGATTTCTGTCAATTCTTCACCCATAAAGATAGAGATAATTGCTGGAGGCGCTTCATGGCCACCCAGACGAAGATCATTACCTGAATTTGTCGCAGATCTTCGTATAATGTCTGCATGGCGGTCAACAGCACTGATAAGCGCGCAGATAAAAAGGAGAAACTGCGCGTTATCATGCGGAGTCTTTCCGGGTTCAAGCAAATTAGCACCTTCACTTGTGCTCAATGACCAATTCGTATGTTTCCCTGAGCCATTAACTCTCGCATAGGGTTTCTCATGTAAGAGACAAACCAGACCACGCCTGATAGCAACTTTCTGTAATGTCTCCATTACCAGTTGATTATGGTCAGCCGCAATATTTGCAGTTGTAAAGATTGGTGCCATCTCAAATTGTGATGGAGCAACTTCATTATGTTTAGTTGTCGCAGCAATCCCAAGCTTCCATAACTCTTTGTCCAAATCCTTCATAAAATCGGCTACACGATCCTTAATCTGTCCAAAATAGTGATCCTCCATCTCCTGCCCTTTTGGCGCGGGTGCGCCAAAGAGCGTTCTCCCTGCAACAATTAAATCTAATCTTTTCTCAAAGAATTTTTTGTCTACAAGAAAATACTCTTGCTCAGCACCTATGTTTGCGGTAACTTTCTTAACTGTTTTATTCCCCAGCACACGTAAAACACGAAGCGATTGTTGTGACACCGCGGACATTGAACGAAGTAACGGTGTTTTCTTATCTAATGCTTCACTTGTATATGAACAAAATGCGGTTGGAATACAAAGTGTCACATCCCCGGCAGCATCTTCCTTCAAAAACGCTGGAGACGTACAATCCCACGCAGTATATCCACGCGCTTCAAAAGTAGCCCTGAGTCCTCCGCTTGGAAAACTTGATGCATCAGGTTCTCCTTTAACAAGTTGTTTGCCGGAAAACTCCATTGCTACCCCACCTTGCGCCGTTGGCGAGAGAAAAGAGTCATGTTTCTCTGCCGTACTCCCCGTCAGTGGCTGAAACCAGTGGGTATAATGCGTTGCACCTTTTTCAATTGCCCAATCTTTCATAGCATTTGCAACGACATCTGCAACCTCCGGTGGCAAATGCAATTCATTATCAATCGTTTTTTTGAGTGCTTTATAGGTATCCTTAGGTAACCATTTCCTCATTACCTCATCGTTAAATACATTCGTACCAAATAGTTTGGTAACATCCATTTAATATCCTCTGCAATACGGTTTAATTTAAAATATTATAATATTATACATTTATGCCTCTATTTGTCTATTTATACTTTATCGCAATACTTGTCAAACTCAGTACAACATCAATGGAAAATTGTTTAAGAAATAACGGTATCATAATATGAACTTTCAAAGTTTCTGCACCAGCAATGATTTGAATAAAACCTGGTTCCATAAAAAAACACTTGACAAATTTAACCATAAGCTTACGATAGCGGCGTTAACTATATGTAAAATAAACGATTACACTAATTAATACTCATAAAAACAGACGTAAATGTATATGGCTCATTTTAGTAAAAAGTAATCTCAATAGAAGGGGGAGAACAATGAGTGGTTTTCAACGATTTATTTCATATTTTTTAATACTCTTCGTTGCTTCTTGCGTTTTTGCGACTTTTGTTACAGCCGGATCAAATCAGGATTTTGTTCATAGCCATGAGCATTTAAGATTACGTTCGGACTACAAAGATTTAAAGGTGACAAAAGTCCAGTCAATGCAGCATATGGCAATACAGGAAAAAAAAGAGTGGGGATTTTACGGACACAGCACAATCAGACACGATTATGAATTGAAATCCATAAATGGTGACAAGGTTGTCATAGACCATGCTACAGGACTAATGTGGCACCAGTCAGGATCAACATATGGGTTGAATTGGGAAAAAGCAAATCGCTGGGTAAGGTTACTGAACGAAAGAGGCTATGCTCAGTATTCCGACTGGAGACTACCAACTATTGAAGAAGCAGCCTCATTGTTGGATTCGAGCAAGACACACAGCTACTCATCTCCCAAGAACCATGAACATAATAATCAATGCTACAAGCATGAATGCGAAAATGAAAATTTAGATCATTGCGATAGATGTAGTAATGCGTATAATTGCGATATACTCTGTTGCAAGATATCATGTTATGAGGTTACCCGTTGTGATACGACAGCATCTGCACTGGAATGCAACAGCAACCACACAACTGATGCCAGTCTAAAAGATAATGACAGATTTATAAATCCTATATTCGACAAAACACAAGGTTGGATTTGGTCTGGAGACAGCTATTATTATTTGGACGCTGCCTGGCGTGTTGACTTCTTCCGTGGTTTAGTGGATTGGGATGTATACGAATACAGGCATTACTATGCTCGGCCTGTCCGCAATTACATTGTTCATGATGAAGGCAAATTTGATTATCCGTAAATACTTAAGAAAAAACTGGAAGACCGTCTGTCTGTCTGCTTGTATAACACACGCAGACAGACGTCAACTGTGTTTGGTACAGATAGATATATTTGGTTGATCCAGAGAATACGTGAACTCCGCTTTATAAAATATTCAGCTCTTTTCTAACCTGCTAACCCAGTCAAATGTTTACTATAGTGTGCCATATCAGGGACTACCATTATTTTTGTGAAATTTAGGTCAAATCCAGGTTAGTTTTTATAATTGCATTTTAAGTAAGATGCCGGACACATCTATGTGTCCAATAACAGAAGAAGACCGTTCTAATAACAGCATCCTTTTAAAACCTTCAGATGCTTTTTTATCTTCAAACATGTAATACTACAGTAGCCCTACACATCAATTTTTCTGCTATAAATCATATCTTAAAATCCAGAACGGCCACAATCCTGCAAAGTTGAGCAGGTTATATATAATATTGTATAGAACATTAAAAAAAAAACTGAAAAAATTAATTTAAATAATATGAAAAACCCAGAGCCTGCAAATGAGAGATTCACAATACAATATATTATTACCGTCAATGACAAGAGGAGCATTGAAGAACACGCTTCCGATATTACCCTTGAACAAACGGTAGAAGTACCGAAGAATTGTATACCGGATAAAAATTTCGAGGAAGGTATAATCGGGATTGTTGAAAATATACAACCCAACGCAAACATACCAAACCAATATATTGTATCAATAAGTTACCGCACTGATATTACGGAATTTAGTATTCCACAATTTTTTAATGTTCTATTTGGGAACATTTCTTTAAAAAATAATATTAAGATCTCTGATATTATTTTTGCAGACTCTTTCTTTTCTGTTTTTAAAGGCCCGAATTATGGAATTGAAGGCATAAGGAAATTGATCGGTGTTTATGGAAGGGCACTTACATGCTCAGCCCTCAAGCCAATGGGACTTTCAGTTGATGGACTATCAAAATTGGCGTCATCATTTGCAATTGGTGGTATTGATTTTATTAAGGACGATCATGGCATTTCAAATCAAAAATTTCACCCTTTTAAAGAGCGGGTGAGTAGATGTCAGGATGCTGTGGAAAAAGTAAATGCAGACAGAGAGCACAAAACACTCTATTTCCCTATGGTTTCAGGTAAATTTGAGGAGATCGAAGAACAGGTTCAATATGTTCTAAAAGAGGGCATAAGAGGCATTCTTATTGCCCCTATGCTTGTCGGTCTGGATACTGTCAGGTACATATCCGACAAATACAATTTAATTATAATGACACATCCTGCTTTAACAGGTACTTATTTCCATGATCCCTCTCACGGCATACAATCTTCCGTTCTTCTAGGTACTCTTTTTCGTATGCTTGGTTCAGATATATCTGTTTTCCCTCACGCCGGTGGCAGATTTTATCTTACAGAAAAGGACTGTCTTGCTATCAGCAACTCACTTCGTTGTACAAATGGTTCCTGGCAAAACGCATTTCCCTGCCCTGCCGGAGGTATTCATATGGACAAGATCACTGAAATCAATGATACTTATGGTGTTGATACTGTTTTACTAATTGGCGGGTCTCTAATGCAGCATTCTGCCGACATTTCTCACTCAACTAAAATCTTCATGAAAAAAATCAAATCACTATATAACGAGAAACTTTGCCCACCGGAAATACCATTTGCTTCCTCCTGTGAAATTCCGTCAGTAACTGACCAGAATAGGAATTTACCGCTCATAAAATTTGAAAACTTTACATGGTCAGGCCGTTTAACAGAAGAGTATAAAACTAATCGATGTTTTGATTTCAGTGGTATAAACAGGCAGGAACTTATCGGAAAATCTGGTGAAAAGACATCCTTTGACCTACGATATTTTGAAATCAAACCGGGTGGTTATTCCAGTCTTGAAAAACACGTACATGAACACGTAATCATTGGTGTCAGGGGTGAAGGAGTTCTAATCAAAGGAGATTCATCTTTCAATATCGCTGTTCATGATATTGCCTATGTCTCTCCTCTTGAAAAACATCAATTACGCAATGATGGCGAAATGCCTTTTGGTTTCTTCTGTATTGTCGATCATAAACGTGATAAACCGACTGTGATTAAGGATGAATAACTTCCTATATTCCGAAAACGACTCTGATAGCATGCGATAGCAAAGAAAGCTTAAAATTTGTTGTTGAGGTAAAAAACCCTAGAAACATATTCAACTCTTGTGAAGAGCGCAAAAAACCCATTTAAGTAGATTGCACTCTTTGCTTATTTTTATACTAACAACCCTATCTCTTTATTCAGAGTCTCCAGTGCATCAACTGCGGCCTTTGCATAATTAGATGTATCTGTTTTCATATACGCGTAATTAATCCCACTTGAACTGTTTATTCTGTGAATAAGGATATCGTTGTTTGTTTTTTTCAGGATTTCAACAACCTCTCCGGCACTACCCCCCTGAGAACCAACACCAGGTATCAAGAAAGGTACTTCTTTCTTTGATTCAACAAAGAATCTACTGATTTTCTCTAACTCCTCTAGATAAGTCGCCCCTACAACAGCGCCCACACCAGGTCGATGCCACTTTATAATGTTTTCTGCAAGCTTCATATACACAGGTACATCATCAATCTTAAGATCCTGCAAGTCAGTAGCACCCTTGTTTGAGGTCCGGCATAGTATGTAAACACCCTTTCCCTTCTCACACCATTCAATAAACGGTCCAACAGAATCAGAACCCATATATGGGGCAATGGTCACCGCATCTGAATCCCAGAATTCAAACACAGCTTTTGCATAGGCCATTGATGTCTTTCCTATATCACCACGTTTTGCATCAAGAATTGTTGGAATACCAGATGACTTGTATTGACAAATAATTGTTTTCAACGCTTTCAATCCATCAAAGCCATATTGCTCAAAGTACGCAATATTCGGTTTAATTATAGCAGGATACGAATTCCTTTTATTCATCTCCTTCAGAATATTAAGATAGAACTTTTCAATAATCTGGCATGTATCACCCTTGATTGGAATCCTTTCGATAACCGGATCCATACCCATGCAAACAATACTCTCCGTATTTTTCGCTCTTTCCCTTAAACAAGTAATATAATTCATATATTATCCTTTATTCGCATTGGGAAATCCATGTTTAGGCCCCCAATTTTGCGGATCTTTATTCCAGGTCAGTACAAGAGACAACTCCTTATCAGATAAAATACCATCGTTTTTTGCGACCTTTACAAGTGTAGAAAAATTAGTAATCGTCAACAGTTTACAATCCCCTTCTTTAAATATCTTTGTTGCTTTCTTAAAGTCGTAGGTAAATAATGCAACTACAGCCACAGAACTTCCTCCGGCATCCCTAATCGCCTCAACTGCACAAAAGCTACTTCCTCCCGTACTAATTAGATCTTCAATCACAATTACTCTTTTCCCACTTACCATTGCACCTTCAATCTGATTACCAGCACCATGTCCTTTTTTTGCTCCCCTGATATACGACATCGGTTTATTCAATTTGTCACTTATCCAGGATGCCCATGGTATCCCCGCAGTTGCAGTCCCAGCAACAATGTCAAAATCATAGTCCTGAAATTCATTGATGAAGGCGTCGACTATCTGTTCCCTTTCTCCTGGATATGCAATCATCTGTCGATTATCACAATAAATAGGACTCCTGATACCTGAGACAAATGTAAATGGGTGTTTCGCGTTTAGTGTGACCGCTTTTTTATTGATTAATACTCTTGCTATATTCTCATTCATAATAATATTCTCGCATTCCCTGCTAAATTTGCTGATACTATCACGTTAGTAATAATGTGTCAAGAAAGGGACAGGCCATCGTTTTTAACCTGGTCTTGATAATTATATGAAAAGTATACCCAACTCAGAGTTACAATATGCATAAAAAAAAATAACGAAGTACGTATATGACTCGGCTCTCCCAAAACAAAGTGTCCGCAAACAAAAACTGGCCCGTCTCCCCTCCCTCTACACTTTTCCTCTTGATTTACCTTTTTATCCGCACTATTATACCTGGGAAACATTGAAAAGCTTAGATTGAAATAATAGCAAATATATTTGAAATGTTAATTATTACAACAATCATCATTTCAGACAAATAGTTACAAATAAGAACATCATAAGGGGTGATTATACAATGGGACGGAAAATCAAAATTACTGATCTGCGCAATATCCATGAAGAGCATAAAATCTGGCTACGTACTGTTGGTGCAGAAGGGAGTTGTGCCGACCTGAGCGAAACAAAATTAAGTTGCTTAAAGATGAATCAGGTGAATCTGAGTAAAGCCAATCTAAGTGGTATAGATTTGAGCAGCGCTAACTTGTGGGGCATAGTTCTTAAGAGAACCAACCTCAAAGGTGCCAACCTGAGAGGTGCTTACCTTCTGCATGGTGCTGACCTAACAGAAGCTGACCTAACAGAAGCTGACATGACTAAAGCCAATCTGAGTAAGGCTGAACTGGGTGATGCCAAACTGATTAAAGCTAATCTGTATAAAACCAAGCTGAGCGAAGCAAACCTGAGTGGTGCAGATCTAAGTGACGCAGACTTAAGCAAATCAAAACTGAATAAAACAAAACTTAGCGGAACCAACCTGAAAAATTCCTACCTGCGAAGTACCGATCTAAAAAACGTAATCGGTTTAACCATAGAGCAGCTTTCAGAGGTTAAAACATTGTATAAGTCAAAACTAGACGCCGAACTTATGAAGGAAGTAAAGGAAAAATATCCAAATCTTCTCGAAAAACCGAAATAATTGAAGAGTAATGAATGGCCTAATATTTACACTTGTAAACTAGTCTCAACGGTATGCTCGAACGTCAATAACCGATGACTAATACGGAACAACAAACGAAACCTCACTATAGCCTAAAAGCTACGAATTACAAAATGCAAGGAGCGGAAACTCGTGATGTAAATTATTTCTCACCCACCAACTTTCCTTTGATAGTATCACAAATCGTCAGACCATTCTTTGATTTTATATTCGACCTTTCTTGTAGAGATACCAAGTATCTTTGCTGCTTTAGACTTACTACCGTTAGCAGTTTGAAGTGTTTCAAGGATGACTTTCCTCTCGATCTCCTTCATAGTTGTACCCGATGGTATCCGAAATGTGTCTTTCTTCGCCTTTCTTAAACTTTGACTTATGTTTGAGGGAAGATTGTCCGGCTGGATAAATTCATTCCTCGCCATCACCACCGCCCTTTCAACCGCATTTTCAAGTTCTCTTACATTGCCAGGCCAGTCATAATTGTTCAACACCCTGGCACTCTGTGCACTGAACCCCTTAATATCCTTCTTGTTCTTCTCCGCATATTTTACCAAAAAACTATCTGCCAGCAACCCAATGTCCTCTCTCCTCTCTCTTAACGGCGGAAGCTCCAGATTGATTACATTTAACCTATAATACAGATCCTCCCTAAACCGCCCCTCTCTGATCTCCTCCTCCAAATCCTTGTTTGTCGCCGCAATTATCCTGACATCCGACTCCAGCGTCTTCTCCCCACCAACCCTCTCAAAACATCCTGTCTCAAGTACCCTTAATAGCTTTATTTGTACATGTAAGTTCAACTCTCCAATTTCATCAAGAAAAAGACTACCACCATCCGCCAACTCAAACCGGCCTCGCCTCTTACTCACCGCACCCGTAAATGCCCCTTTCTCATGTCCAAACAACTCGCTCTCCAATACACCCTCAGACAACGACGCGCAATGAAGCGCTATAAACGGTTTATCCCTTCTGTCACTATTATGATGAACCGCATGGGCAACCAGCTCCTTGCCAGTTCCGGTCTCACCATATATTAACACTGTAGCAACAGTTGGCGCAATCTCTGTAATCGTCTTAAAAATAAACTGCATCTCCGGCGTATTACCAATGAAACCGGAAAAACCATACTTATCGTCCAGCTTCTGCCTCAACTCTCGATTCTGTAATACAAGAAGTTGCTTTTCCCATATCTTCTTAAGTATCAGTTCCAACTCTTCAATGTTTACAGGCTTCGTCAGGTAATCATCAGCTCCTTTCTTCATTGCATCAATCGCCGTTTGCAGAGAACTGAAGCCAGTTATCATAATGACAGGTACATCCGCATTTTTTGTCTTGACCTTTTCTAGAATAGAGAAGCCACTAATGTCCGGCAACTTCATATCAGTAATAACTATATCAAAGTGCTCGGTATCGATTAAGCTTAACGCCTCATTGCCCGTATACACGCAACTGGTATCATAACCGTCCTGTAAGAGAATTTTCCTCACACAATTGGCCGTATTTTTGTCATCATCTATTAATAGTATTCCTGGTTTCTTCATTTTCTGTATTAAGAAAAAGGTAATTCAATTATAAACTCGGCACCATTACTAATTTCTTTAAACCTTATATTGCCACCATGAGCATGAATAATATTTTTTGTAATAGCAAGCCCTACTCCCGTACCACCACTCTTTGTCGAATAGAAAAGGTCAAATATCTTATCGTGCAGTTCATCCGGAATACCAGGACCTGTATCTCTTATGGATATATTTAAGCAACTATCTTCATTTGAAATGTCTATCGTTATGTCACCACCACCTGTCATTATCTCTACAGCATTTAATATTATATTCAAGAACGCCTGCTTGAGCTTGTCCCTGTCTACTAAAACTTTTGGACAGCCTATCAACCCTTTTAAATAAATATTAACCCCATTCAAGTTTGCATGTGGAGTGATGAGAGATAGCAGCTCCTCAAATATCCGGACAATATCCTCCTCTGTGCGCTTTAAATCACCTGACTTTGAAAAACTTAGACAATCTTTTGCCAACTTATTCAACCTGCTTATCTCTTCTTTAACTACTCTAACAACGTCCGCAAGCTCTTGACCGGAACTCCAATCATGTCTGCCAACCTCCCTTTCTAATAACGACATCTGGATGTTAATAGCATTTAAAGGGTTTTTTATCTCATGAGCCAGTTCGTTGCTATATTGTCCAAGCGTCGCAAGGGTCTTAGACCTGACCAATTCTTCATTAAATATCTTCTCTTCTGTTATATCGCGCATGACACCAACTACATATTCGATCACGTTGTTGTCATCTTTAATTATAGAGTAGTTGGTAATTACCCGTTTTTGTTTCCCGTTTTTAGCCTTGATAAGGTATTCGCGTGCAATCTTAGTACGTTTTTCATCAAAGAGATCAAGCCCCGGACATATTGCCAGACACTCTCCATCTGAAGAGTGACAACGAAATATGTCGAAGCAGTTGGATTCATTCTCCGTGATCTCTTCTTGGGAATAACCAACAATATTTTCACAGGCAGGGTTAAACAAGACTATCTTTCTATCTCTGTCAAACACAAACACACCATCATCCAGGTATCGTAATGCAATCTCCTGTATATTTTTATTGTTCACAATAATACTATTCATGTTAGACATTCAATAAAACTTTCAAATTTGCACATGTTTAGTTAATGTTAATGTTATTGTTTATATTAACCCTGTCAGAATTATAATTATTATGAGAAAAAACCGGCCTTCAAAAACTCACGGTTCATCCGGGTGATGTTTATAATGGAAATCTCTTTTGGGCACTCTGCCTCACACTCTTTTTCATTTGTACAGTTTCCAAATCCCAGCTTGTCCATCTTGCCTACCATTGCAAGCGCCCGTTTCTTTGCCTCAGGATGTCCCTGAGGAAGCAGGGCAAACTGAGAAATTTTGGCACCAGTAAAAAGCATAGCAGATGCATTAGGACATGCTGCTGCGCAGGCTCCACACCCAATGCATTCCGCCGCATCCATCGCCTTTTCAGCTATCTCCTGAGGTACCGGTATAGCGTTTCCATCAGGTGCTCCACCGGTATTAACCGATATGTATCCACCCGCTTGAATAATCTTATCCAACGCACTTCTGTCTACAACAAGATCCTTAACAACTTTAAAGGCCCTTGATCGCCACGGTTCAATCACCACTGTGTCGCCGTTTGAAAAATGACGCATATGTAACTGGCAAAGAGTCGTTCCCTTTTCAGAACCATGAGCACGACCATTTACCATGGCACCACACGCGCCACAAATACCTTCCCGGCAATCGTGATCAAAAGCAATTGGCTCTTTACCTGAAAGAATTAATTGCTCATTAACAATATCAAGCATCTCAAGAAAAGACATATCTTTAGATATATTTTCTGCCTTGAATGACTCTAACCTGCCTTTTGAATCCTGCGTTTTCTGACGCCAGACTTTTAATTTGAGATTGATACATTTTTCTCCGCTAATCTGTTTCACTTATAGCTCCTTTGTGTCAACTCAACATTCTCAAATGTCAGGGGTTCTTTGTGAAATTTTGGCTTACGGTTATCTCCTCGAAATTCCCAGGCAGAAACATGGCAGAAATGTTTGTCATCACGTAAAGCCTCATGCTCATCTGTCTGATAATCCTCATTAAAGTGCCCGCCACAGGACTCTTGCCTTTCAAGTGCATCTGTAACCATAAGCTCCCCAAACTCAAGAAAATCTGCGACCCTCCAAGCCCTTTCAAGGCTCTGATTGAAACCCTGTGCGGAACCTCCCACTAAAACATTTTCCCAGTACTCCACACGAAGATTTTTGATCAATTTTTTTGCTTTTCTAAGACCCCTATTATTCCTTGACATACCACAATATTCCCAGAGAATGCCACCAAGTTCACGATGAAAATTGTCCACTGTTCTCTTGCCTTCAATAGAAATAAGTTTCTTCATGCGGGATTCAACGTTCTGATAAGACACATTAAATTCTTTATGATTTTGATCAATTTTTCCAGGAGAAGCCTCTGCAAGATAACCGCCTATCGTGTATGGTATTACGAAATATCCATCTGCAAGGCCCTGCATCAAAGCACTTGCCCCAAGACGGTTCGACCCATGATCCGAAAAATTAGCCTCTCCCAGTACAAACAGACCGGGTAAAGTACTCATCAGGTTGTAATCTACCCAGAGGCCACCCATCGTATAGTGAACGGCAGGATAGATCTTCATGGGTGTTTCATATGGATTATGTACCATTATCTTTTCATACATCTCAAAAAGATTACCATATTTTCTAGCAATCGCATCGTGGCCATCCCTTTTTATAGCATCCTTAAAATCAAGATATACTGCAAGTTGTGTATCGCCCACTCCTTTTCCCATATCACATTGAAGTTTGGCATTTCTAGACGCGACATCTCTTGGCACCAGATTCCCAAAACCCGGATACTTCTCTTCAAGATAATAATCTCTATCAGATTCCGGAATCTGTGGGGGAAATCGCTTGTCTCCAGGTATTTTTGGTACCCATACTCGACCGTCGTTTCTAAGGCTTTCACTCATAAGTGTCAATTTTGACTGATAAGTACCTTTAACCGGAATGCATGTAGGATGGATTTGAGTAAAACACGGATTTGCAAAAAGAGCACCTTTTTTATAAGAAGCAAAGGTGGCGGAAACATTTGATGCCATGGAATTGGTAGAAAGAAAGAAGGCATTTCCATAACCCCCGGTTGCAAGCACAACGGCATCAGCTGAGTGTTTTTCAAGAGCACCGGAAACAAGATTTCTTGCAATGATTCCTCTTGCTTTCCCGTCTATTACCACGAGATCAAGCATATCTCTTCTCGTAAAGAGTCTGACCTTTCCAGCCGCTATTTGGCGTGACAGTGCTCCGTAGGCGCCTAGTAGAAGTTGCTGTCCTGTCTGCCCCCTGGCATAAAACGTTCTTGATACCTGTGCACCACCAAAACTCCTGTTTGCAAGCTGCCCACCGTACTCTCTAGCAAAAGGGACACCCTGGGCCACGCACTGATCAATAATACTATTACTAACCTGAGCCAAACGATATACATTTGCCTCTCTAGATCTGAAATCACCGCCTTTGATGGTATCATAAAAGAGACGCCATACGCTATCTCCGTCGCTCTGGTAGTTTTTAGCCGCGTTTATCCCACCTTGTGCAGCAATACTGTGTGCACGTCGTGGACTATCCTGAATACAAAATATTTTTACTTCGTATCCCAACTCTGCAAGCGAGGCTGATGCTGATGCACCCGCGAGTCCCGTACCCACAACAATAATTTCAAATTTCTTCTTATTTGCAGGGTTAACAAGTTTCAGGTCAAACCTATGCTTGTCCCACTTTTGAGAAAGATGGCCATCCGGTATTTTAGAATCGAGCTTCATTCTCTCACTTTATTAAGAAATTAATGTGATAAAAACGGGAAGAGAGCCAAATCCAATTCCCACAAACAGGCTTAAAGTTGAGCTAATCACACGTAAAATTGGCATGAATCCCAAACTATTAACCCCCAGTGTCTGTAAAAGGCTCCAGAATCCATGATCAACATGAGTAGCGACCGCAACCATGGACAAAATATAAAAAATAGTATAACCGGGACTTGAGAACGTTTCTAATACAACCTGATATATAGATCTATCTGTTTTTTCTACGAAGTGAAAATCAATAAGATGAAAAATAATAAAAACTAGTATGAGAAAGCCGGTATATGGCATAGTGCTTGAACCAATTGTTCGGCCACCAGCATTTTTCTTTTTTTTATATCTTCTTGGCCTTGCACGAAAATTTTGATAGGAGAGATAAGCCCCTATAGAAATATGAACAACGCCCAAAGAAAGGAGTCCAATTTCTGCAAGAATTAAAAGAGGGCCCAACGTATGAAGACGTTCTGCATAAGAGTTAAATGAATCTTTTCCGGCATATATTACCAGATTCCCCGCTAGATGGCTAAGCAAGAAGATACAAAAACCGAGCCCGGAGATTGCCATAATCAGCTTTTTACCGATTGAAGAGCTTAATATAAATATAAATCGGTTAGAACCCCTATACATAGATTTCCCCAACAAAAAAGCCCACCAGTATGGTGGGCTTTCAGGATACAACATTTATTAGTATGAGAAAAACTCACACATTATATTAATAATCGATACTTAACAAACCAACATTTCTATTAAAATTATGGTGATTGTACGGATCACTATGACATGTCTGACATTTTATTTCAGGTTTACCCTCTCTCTTACGAGCCGCAAACAGGCTACCATGCATAGATTTAACTCCCAAATCGAGCTGTGCGTGAGACGGCCCACCAATATGACAGTTTTTGCACACCTTAGCTTCAGATGCATCTGTACGTGAGAACAAATGTTTCGGATGACAACCTTCACAACTTCCCCCAGCCCCTTCATCCCACGGCTGGTTTAAACCAAGCATATGACATTTCTTACAGTCCTCTGCCATTGTTACATTCTTAGTACTCGCTATTTCTGCAACTATACGTCCGTTAAAATGCTTGCTGTCAGCGAAATCGTTGTACATTGTCTTATGGCATTCACCACATTTGCTTGGTAAAACTTTTCCGCCTCTTTCGACAATAACCCCGTGATCGTTACCGTGGCATGCGATACACGAAACACCACTTTTTGAGTGTGGACTAGCTGTCCATTCTTTCACAACTTTTGGTGTCGCATGTCGATGACAAGCATAACAGTCGTCCTCAGAAAAGGTCCCAAACGGCGGGATGTTTTTCTCGGCATATTCTTTATATACATCCGCACTCCAACTCGGATGAACAACTCCTATGTGACAGTCTGTACAAAAGAAATCCTTAAGATTACCATCTTCTCCCACTCTCTTTGACTGAGCAACAAACTCCAAGTGTTTTTTATCCTTCGTAAACTCCTCATGATCACTATGACACCTGGCACAATTGCCATTTACTATCGGAATGCTGTCTTCGGCAATTGCAATAAATAAACCCGAATTCTCACTGGTAAGGTAGGTTTTTCTGGAATGTTCAAATGAATCGTGTGCGCCATCACTTAGCTTTGCATGTAAGAACCCTTTCAAGCCGGGCCCAATATGACAAGTGTGGCAAGCATGTACATGTTCGTTATGATGCTTTGAACTCATAAACGAGTCATAATGTACATCCATCTCATGACAACTACCACAAAATTCACTGGATTCAGCATAATGCCAGAACTTCCTGCCTCCAACAATACCGACAGCTATCATTACAATTAAAAGAACACCTATTAATTTTTTTCGCTTGTTTATTTGCTCAAATACCACTTTTATGGCATTAACAACTTTATCAGTAAAACATTCACAATCCATAGATTCCCCCTTAATCTGTTAGCATTCGTTGACTTTGCCACAACATAGATCTATATCCAAATGTAGATTTTCGAGGATATTACCAAAAAAGAGCCACAATATCAAGACCTTTTTAACATAAATAAGTCCAAGTCTATTTGATATTGATTTAACTTATTTCTGATTGTATAATGCAGGATCAACTGCAAATCTATCACTATTAAATTTCTTTAATATATATGATATTTAGACTTACTTTTTTTGAACTAAGGAGGCTGTAATTGAAGAGGATTTTTTCCCCCATAATTGTTTTGTTGATGTTTTTCGTACCAAACTTATATGTACAAGCACTTGAGAAATCGACGGAAATGACCCAAGAATCTACAAATCCGGAAGAAAGTGTTGAAAAAAAACAGGAAACCCCTAATCCATTAGACAAAGAAGCTTTACAAAAGGCTGAACAAGTTGAAAAATACGTAACGACAGCGAATTCTTTGCGTGAAATCCAGAACGACTATAAAGGTGCTTTGGGTTTTTACAAGAAAGCGATAGAACTGGATCCGAACAGATCTTCCCTTCATTGGTACATAGCTGGCGTTTATTGGAAACTTGATAACCACTCAAAGGCGATGGAGCACTTGGAGTCATGCAGGAGACTGATGCCACAGGTTCCGGAAGAGTTAAATGAAGTTGATGATTTCATAGGCAAACTCATGGAGTATCTAAGCGTAGAGGAGAAAAGGGAGGTTGCCAAAAAAAGAGTCAACGGCAGAAGAGAGATAATGGAGAGTGCATTAAAGATGTACAAAGACAAATGGGAAGAAATCACACTCGTACCGTCCGGTGAGTTTCTTATGGGAAGCCATGAGGAGGACTTCATCCCTGAAGAGATGCCTCAACATGCTGTAATTCTTGACGCATACTACATTGACAGATACGAGGTCACAAATGCACAGTACTGGGAATTCCTGGATTTCATAATGGAAACCGGTGACCACAGTAAATGCTCAACCTCTGAACCAATTAACAAAAGCCATCTTCCTGGCAACTCTTTCAGGGGATATGAGTATAAATATTATAATTATCCCGATTATCCTGTCACCAGAGTAGACTGGTATGATGCTTATGCTTATGCTGCATGGGCAGGTAAACGATTGCCTACAGAAGCCGAATGGGAAAAGGCTGCAAGAGGTACAGACGGAAGAAGGTTCCCCTGGGGCAATGTATGGGAAATCAAATTTTGCAATGTTGGAACTGATGGCAACTTACCTGTTACTGTAGGAAGTTTCGAGGATGGAAACAGTGTTTATGGATGTTATGATATGACTGGAAGTGTTTCAGAGTGGTGTGAAGACTGGTATCACCCTGAATACTACTTAAGTAGCCCTAAAAAGAACCCTAAAGGGCCAATAAAAGGCACTGGTAAAAGAATTATCAGAGGAGGGTCTATGTTTGCCCAAAATGTCTACAAGTTGCGTTGCGCCGTAAGAATGTTTGGAGAACCCGGTGATAGAAATAAAAGTGTCGGATTCAGATGTGCAAAGGACGCTGACTAAATACTGATACTAAGCATATCACCAGGCTCCGTTAGGCTCGACAGATGTACTGGAATCTTCAAGTATTTAGCTGAGTTTTTGACGTGGGGCAAAAAGGCCATATACTCATATGTCATTTCTGCCAACTAGAATAAGTATTGGCCTAACAACCTATGAGCAGGATGCCGGAATTATTACGTAAATGGCAGTACAATTCTAGTTTTTATGCGGGGAAACATGGAACGTCTTTGCAAAACTATCTATGCACATCAAGCCCTCGGACAAATTGAGGTATGAAGTTTTCAGTTCAGATTCGGATTACGTTCCCCTCTGCTCAAAACCGCAATGATGGGTAACAAGCAGTCCATTAAATCTAGGATACATCGTTGCTCAGTCCATTAAAAATGGGCTGAGCAACGAATATATACTTAACATCACAATGTTCAAATGGGATTGAGATTGTTGACTTCCCTGCCAAAGCTTTCTTAATCTTGAGCTCTTGACACCTTTTCTTTTTGCCTAAACGCTTCCGCTTTTTTTAAGGCTTCTGATTCTATTTTGTGTTTCTGGAATGCGTCGTCCTTTTCAGCGGCCCCAGTAAGTTTTGCGTCAAACTCTAAAAGACTCGGTGAGCCACCAGCAGTTTTCCTTATCATCCTGTATTTTTCAAATTCATCATGTGCAGCAGCAGTATCACCTAATTTTTCAAAAGTCGCAGACTTGTTATAATAAGCATCTGCATAACCACGATCTATCTGAATTGTTTTGTCATATTCTTCTATCGCCTCATTAAACAATTCTTGCGTATAGTAAATAGTGCCAAGATCGAAATGAGCATCTGCATAATTAGAATCTACCGCTATTACCTTCTTGTACTCTTCTATTGCTTCGCTGTATTTATTATTACTAGCATAAATCACACCAAGATAGTAATGTGCATCAGCCTTCTCCGGATCTATTTCCAAGGCTTTTCTTATACTATTAATAGCTTCATCCAACATGCCCTTAAGGTAATATACCAGCCCAAGATTACAATACGTATCAACATTGCCCAGATTCAATTCGTCTGCTATTTTTAACTCCTTAAGAGCTTTATCATATTCGTTCAAAGCGATATAAGCAATACCCAGATTATAATGCGCCTTTTCATATGCAGGTTTAAGCTCTATAGATCTTTCATATGCCGGTATAGCCTTCTCAAGCAAGTTAAGATCCTGATATGCTACACCCAGATTATAATGAACACTTGGGTTATAAGGATCATATTCCAGTACTTTATTGTATTGCTCAAAAGCCAGATCCATTCGCCTCAACTGTTGATAATAAATACCCAGTCTTATGCGTGCATTTGAATCTTTAGGATTGCTTTCAACAGCATCGGTGTATATGGTAAGCTTATCATCAGGAACTCCTATTTTAGTATAAACCTCAGACAGTTTCATGTGAGCATCAAGATAATCCGGACGCAAATCAACCGCTTTTCTATACTCTTTGGCGGCCTCTTCCAACATTTCCTTTTTGAAGTAGATATCTCCAAGCTTACAATGAGTTTCAGCCGCTTTCGCATCCAGACCTACGGCTATCTTATACTCGGCTATTGCCTTATCAAGTTTCCCTTCAATTGCATATTTGTCTGCAATTCCAACATGGTTTTGTGCGTTATCACAGCTTGTGGCGACAGCAACTATAATAATTATAAATAAAAAGTTAGATCTTTTTAGAAATTTCAAATTCATCTACGTCAATTCCTTCCTGTTACAGTAATTAAGTCAACCGATCACAACATGGTGGACAAATCAGATATTTTATTGAAAAGTCATTTTCAGTAACAACTACTAATCATCATATTCTAATAACCAATCTTTGAAACTTGGAATCATATATCTTTGTACTCTTTCTTTGTCCTCTACACCTCGCAACGCAAGCGCAGCCGCTTCAGAACCTGTCTTTGCCTTTACAATCTTACTGTAGGTTATATAATCATTGTACGCTTGCGGTGTATTTCCCATTGATGCGTATATTTGACCTCGATTATAAAATGCATCCTCATAGTTCCTGTCAATCACTAATGTCAAATCATACTCCGCTATGGCACGGTCTAATTTACCTAATTTGTGATAAACTACAGCTATATTAAATTGTGAATTAATATGTTTCGGATTTATACCTAACGCCATTCTATTCATCTTTAGTGCGTCATCGTACTTCTCCTGGAACGCATATACAATACCTTTTTGATAATATGCTTCAACAGTATTCGGATCAATTTCCAAAGCCTTATCGTAAAATGCTATTGCCTCTTCAAACTTCTTTTCCTGAAGTTTAATCATGCCATAATCTACATATACAGTGGCATATTCAGGGTTAATTTCTAAAGTTTTTTTATATTCACCCATTGCCTTTTCAAGATTGTTAGTCTTCAGGTAAGAAACGGCAAGGTTATAATGCGCATCATCATATTCAGGATTTATTTCAATAGATTTTAAATAAAGGGGTATTGATTTGTCCTCAAAGAGCCCCATGTCCTGATAAGCTACTGCCAAATTGTAATAAATAAATGGGTTATCAGGATCTAATTTAAGAGCTTCTTCATATTCTTCAATTGCTTTTCTCGTCTGATCCCATTTATGATAAAAAACTGCTAGATCAATATGGGCCATAGAATCATCCGGGTTTTGCACAACAGGATTGTACTTCGTCTGAAAAGCATCATCTGGATTACCAATTTCAATATAAGCATCTGAAAACCTTTGATAAGCTTTCACAAACGTAGGGTCTAGCTCAAATGCCTTTCTATAATGACCAACAGCGTCTTCAAGCATGTTTCTTTTCATAGAAACATTGCCCAATCCAAAATGTGCTCTAGCAAGATTAGGGTTTTTTTCAACTGCCTTTTTAAATTCAACTGATGCCTCTTCGACCTTCCCCTGTTCTAGTAATGCCTCTCCGACTTCAATATGATTTATCTGTTCCCCACAGCCTGCGAACACCACTAACGCAAGTAACAGTGTCAAAGCGCCCAACTTATTAATTCCATTCTTAATTATTGTCAACATTCATTCCCTACCTGAAAAAATTATAAATTCTTTGTTAAGTTCTAATATACACAATAAATACACAAATAGTTAACTAAATATTATTATAAAAAAACCCACCATTATGGTGGGTTTTTTTGTAATAACATCTTTAAAAAAAGGGAGCCAGGCAAAAAGCCCGGCTCCCTTTTAATGTACTTCTACTTCTTATCTAATCACATCAAATCAATGATGAGCACTATGTGTACCAGCAGACATACCCACTTCCTTCAGCATCCTGTTGATGTACTCAAC
>JAIQZR010000079.1 GCA_021777035.1 Candidatus Scalindua sp.
ATCATTGAGCAATGGCAGAGTAAGTGGCTTAATATTAATAAGCCTGCTACTGTAAACCGAAAATTAGCCACATTAAAACACATGATCAATAAGGGTGTCCAATGGGGTATGGCTTCTGATGATGCACTGAAACAAGTAAGAAGTGTGAAGTTGCTGGCTGAAAACAATAGGCGTTTACGGTTCTTAAGTGCTGAGGAATGTCAAAGGCTGATTGCGTGTTGTCATAAAGGCCTGAAACCCATTGTAACAGTTGCATTGAACACTGGCATGCGTAGAGGTGAAATCTTTGGTTTAAAGTGGGAACAGGTAGACTTGAGACATGGTTTCATTCTGCTTGAAACCAGTAAGAATGGTGACCGCAGGGAGATACCTATCAATACCACTTTGGAATATCTTTTTAAAGAGATATCGCATAGTATTGAGAGTGAGTATCTGTTTGCTGGCAAGACCGGAAAGTCATTGGGGAATAAAGTGCGCCCTGAAGGAATCGAACCTTCGACCCACTGATTAAGAGTCAGTTGCTCTACCAGCTGAGCTAAGGGCGCAATAATAGTTTATAAATATTTGTTAACTAAATGACTCATGCTTTATAACAAGCTTACGGAACGAATAGCATTCTGTCGTTAAAATTGTTCTTGGTACGCCCGGCAGGACTCGAACCTGCAACCATTGGATTCGAAGTCCACTACTCTATCCAGTTGAGCTACGGGCGCTAGATTTCTAAATGCCTTATATCTAAAAGACTTACACAGTAAACACTCCTTGTAGTAACACATTGAATTCCCCACGAAATCATCGTTTTTTACGGTATTTACGGTAAAAGTACGGTAAAAGTACGGTAAAATAAAAAGGGATTATACAAAGAACGATTTCCCATTGCAAGACATATTGTCTTGATTTGTATAAACATCGCTTTCGGTACATCAAGAACAACAACTCCCTTAAAAAAACAATTAATAAATCCTGTAATTAGTGAGAACTTTGAAGCCAGCTAATGACCGCCGAATAAGGCGATATATAAAAGGAGAAAATATTATGACAAAAATAGCGATAACAGCAGACTTACATTTTCGTGCGAAACGGTTGATAGATATTAAGAAGGGGTGGGACGAACTAATCGACCATCTTATAGCCCATGACGTTGATTACCTATTAATAGCCGGTGATGTTTTTCACGATTTTAACATTGCCGGGCGTGAGGCAAGCTTTGGAACTGTTTATCATGCTTTTAAGAGCGGCCTCAACAGATACACCGATCGAGGCAACCAGGTATTTATCATTCCAGGCAACCATGATATTGCTGGCCCGAACGACAAAGACGCGCTTGAGGCGCTTGACGGCGTGCCACGAGTAAAAGTGATACGAACACCGTTACGACTTGACCTGGATCCACAAGAAACCGGCAATGATATACGGATCCAGTTCCTGCCATGGCTAAGCGATACCAAGACATACAAAAGCACCGTCTTGATACCACATGCAACTCCTGGCGGATGCAATATATTAATCGGGCACTGTGAAGTGGAAGGAACTGTTATAAAAGACCACTATAGCCTTTTTGACGGTGACTTTGAACTCAGCCCTGCCGCATTTACCGCAAAAAATTATGATCACATTGCACTTGGACACATCCACAAGCGGATGGACCATTACATCGGTTCGCCGTGGCATCTGAGTTATAGCGATGCTGGATATCCGACAGGCTTTACCATGCTTACTATAGAAGGTGGCAAAATCTCGAAAAACGAAATTATTGATCTGCACAATGCCCCGAAGTATCAAATCTATACGGATGAAATTCTGGAAACGAACCACAGGAAGACGGACTATGTCAGGATTGATTACCACGGTGACACGTCCCCTGATATCAGCAATGTTGAAGCGGTAAACATAGAGCTACAGAAGATTCCGGATCAGAATGCAGTCCAGGCCAGAGTAGAGATTAATCATGATGCTTCCGCGAAAGAGTTACTGATAACTTGGCTAGAGGCAAACAACATGGTCGGAGCGGATGTCGAAACACTTATGCAATATATAGACAAAGATGCTTTGCGAGGTTATCAGCTATCGGTCTCATCCGGATCTCTTGAGAGGGTTCGCAACATATGCATGAAACACATAGGCCCGCATGAGGACACTAACATCTCGTTTAACGGAGAGAAGTTTATTGCAATATCAGGTCATAATGGGGCTGGAAAGAGTTTTACAGTAGATTCTCTTATTGCTGCACCGTTTGGTGAGTTTCCATCACAAAGCGAGGTCCTTATGGAAAATGTCACCTTGGGATATGATGGGCAAGCTGAAGTATCACAGACGTTTGACAGTAATGGTCAGACGTATCGCGCCCAGCGCATATTTAACAAAGGCAAACAAAAAGCATTTTTGTATCTCTCAAATAACGGGGAAGAAGAGAAGCTGGCTGGCCCTAAAGTTACAGAATTTGAAAGAGAGATATATAAACTTTTGGGTGACAAAAGGCTTGTACTCTCCTCCGTTTTCTCAGCGCAGGGAGATAAAGACGATATTGTAAGCGCAAAGCCTACGGCCAGAAAAGAGATACTGGGGCAGATCATCGGAACCGGTGGTTTGATCGCAATTGCAGAGCAGGCAAAAAAGCAGTCTACCAGAATCGGTGTAGAAATTGAAGTGGCCACAGAAAGCGTAAAGAAGATAGACCAGGGAGAACCTGAAAGAAATATCAGCGAAAAAGCTGTAATAATACAAGAGCAGAAGGGAAAACTGGGATTGCTTGATAAAGAGCTGCAATCATGCCAGGCAGAGATTAAAGAAGCGGAAGAGAAAGGCAGGGAGTGTGGATTTAAAAAGGCCAGGATAGAAGCTGCGGCGGAAACGCTTAAGCTGCTTATTACAGAGATCGATGCCTTGCAAACCAAAAAAAAGAGGATAACAAAAGACATAGACAGCAAGTCGGCGGTTATAGCAAAAGAGCAAAGGATTATTGAAAAGATTGAGGAAATAAATAACGCGAAGGCAGAATACGAAAAGCACAGAGGTCAGGTTACCAAAAACCTGGAGGCCAAAGAGCGACACCTTTCTCTTGATAAAGACATACAGTCCCAGGAAATAATTATCAGCAATGAGAAGACGGCGCTTACAAATGAGGTAAAAACACTCCAGAAAGAAGGAGAGACGACAGGCAAAGCATACAAAATCAGGGAAGAAGGCATTGAAGCGGAAATAAAGTCTCTGGAAAAAAAAGAACAATTATTGTTGAAAGCCGGATGCAAAGAGAATCCATTATCATGCGAATTTATAAATGACGGACTGCAAGCCAAGGGCTTTATTACGAAACTTTACAAAGAAAAAAAGGCCACCCAGGAAGAGCACCTCGGTTTTATCAAGAGCAATGAAACAAAAATCAGTGATATCAGCAACACGATTGACATTGATAAATTTGCGCAAGAAGCAAGGAAAACGATTGCCAAACTACGACAGGAAAAATCTGAAATAGTAATCGAAGTGCTTAGTGACAAAATCGAGGCATTGAAAGCGGTT
>JAIQZR010000080.1 GCA_021777035.1 Candidatus Scalindua sp.
AACTTTTACATATGCAGAGTATACTGATCATGTCACTAAAAGGGCAATAGACATAGCTAATACCTCCATACAATTAGAGATACCAACACTCAAAAAACACTATAGAGATAAGCTTAATATTCTTTATGAAGATATGTCTCGTAAAGGACAGTTAAGCGGTACTCCTATGTTGAGTAGGCTTTCAAAATTCTGCTTTAGTGAGATAGATGATTATGCTCAATTAATTTATAACACTCTTTTACTCAAAGTTAAAGATTCTGGTATTCGTTATTCAGATGAATTAGCAGCAGAGTTAAAAAAAGTTGTTAAAAGTCATCTAAATGGAGAAATTGGCAACATAAGTGGATACATTAAACAAAAAAATAGCTTGTGGCCTACTTTGACAAATCAACTTTCTATTAAGGAAACGGAACTAAACAAAAAGCGTACTAATGAGTTGAAGAAAATTAACAGTGAAATTGACTTACTCGTTATCTCCAGAAACAGCTTGATGCTTCAAAAATATAAGGATGCTATAATAATTGGATTATTTGTAACTGTAGTTGGTGGAATACTTCTTGCCCTTATTTTATATTGCATAAGAAAGCTTCTTTTTTCAAAACAACAAAATAGCACAGATGAAACCGTAAAGTAAAGATCGGTATATCGACGAAACTAAGACTTTGCTATTTTGAGGAAGATTATAGTTTTATAACCGATGTGCATGTTGGCACTGCTCCAATTTACAGAATGACGCCTGAGTTTGTTAAATTTCTACTTAAAGACATTGAAATCACCTGATACATCAGGTGTTGCCATACATGCTTAATTGACTAATGAGAAAATAAAGAATCAGATATGTTTAGAGAGCTAGAAAAAATCAATTCACGTCCTGAACCTTTTCAATTCTACACGGCAGATACGCTGTGGACTGACAATCACATTTCAAAGAAGATGCTTGAGTCTCACCTGAACGAAGATTTTGAAGTTTCAATTCAAAACAGAGAGTTTATTAACCACTCGGTAGATTGGATAGTCAATCATTTCGGAATAGAAAAAAACAGACGGGTTGCTGATTTTGGCTGTGGTATGGGACCGTATGCAACCCGGCTTGCGGAAAAAGGAGCCGATGTTACCGGAATTGATTTTTCAGAGTGTTTTATCCGGCACGCAAAGGAAACGGCTAAACAGAAAGGGTTAGATATTACCTATGTTCAGCAAAACTATCTTGAGTTTGAAACAGAAGAACGGTTTGACCTGATAACACTGCTGTTGTGTGATTTCTGCGCATTGGGCCCGTTACAAAGGAAGACTATGTTAGAAAAGTTTTATAAATTTCTCAAACCCGGTGGTTCTCTTCTGATTGATGTATATTCGCTAAATGCTTTTGATCAGAGAGAAGAAACAGAAATATACGAACACAGCCGTCTTGATGGTTTCTGGTCACCAGAAAATTATTACTGTTTTCAAAATATATTCAAATATGACGAGGAAAAAGTAGTACTGGACAAATACACGGTAATCGAAGAGAAACAAACACGTGTAATATACAACTGGTTACAATATTATAGCGAGGACTCTCTCAGGAAAGAGTTTGAAGAGAATGGTTTTAAAGTTGAAGAGTTCTATTCTGATCTTACCGGTACAGCAATCAGCCCTGAATCTCTGGAAATTGTCATTGTCGCAAAGAGATCTTGATGAAAACTTAAAAGCATAGGACACGGATTTACACAGATAAAAGCAGATCAGGGGCGAAAAAGAACGATAATTAAAAAAGAGTATTAACCAAACCTTTCAGAGCGTGGTCAAAACGTTAAGTTTGATTTATACGAATGCAATTATTGTCCTATTAACTGAATTACGAGACTTGACTTATGGCCATAATTTGGTACTATAAAAAGCCTGATTTTATTTAAAGGCCTATAATAAGAGGTAATAATTATGAATATTGCAACAGACATAAAACCTGTGAGTTATCTTAAATCAAAATCAGCAGATTTACTGAAACAAGTTAATGAAACTCACCGTCCGGTTATTATCACTCAGAATGGTGAACCTAAAGCGGTATTACAGGACACAAAAAGCTACGAAAATATGCGTAACGCGATTGGAATGCTAAAACTGATTTCTCAGAGTGAAGAAGATATTAAAAAAGGGAAAAGCAAGACACAAAAAGAAGTATTCGATAAATTAGAAACGCTACTAAAAAAAAAGAGATAAATGAAGCACAGTTATAAAGTTATTTGGTCGAATACTGCTGAACATGATCTTGAACACATAATTGAATATATAGCAATTGATAGTCTATCAAATGCTCTAAAAGTACTAACTAAGATTAAGAAAAAGTCATCTGCTTTATATAGTTTCCCTGAACGAGGACGTATTATTCCTGAATTGCGAGAATTCAACATTTTACAGTATCGTGAGATCATAGTTGACCCCTGGAGAGTTATATACAAAATTACAGATAAGATTGTATTTGTGATGTCCGTTCTTGATTCAAGGCGCAATGTTGAAGATATTTTATTAGATAGGCTGGTAAATCATAGGAATTAGGTTTGGTTGCGATGTAGAACCAGACAACTTAATCGTTCTCTGTCATTCCCATTTTCCCATCTAAATGCCTGCTTATCACCTGCAGAACAGGGATTTATCTTTGGTTCTTGATAACAGTAAAATCTACGTTGACAACATTTCGTTAAAGAATTAGTATTGGTACGAGTACACTTCTTTAGAGAGAAACTCCCGACACATCATTAAGAAGCGGGAATTATATGAAAGCTGATAATCAGAGAAACAATATACAACAAAACCCGTAAGAACAATTCGTGAATTGCTTCTACGGGACCACAAAATAAAAAGGAGAGATTATGATAAGTGTTGATGAAGCGTTAAAGATCGTTTTAAGAAAGGGAAAGAAACTACCACCAAAAAAAGTAAAACTGGAGAATGCAGCCGGGCTCTGCCTGGCTGAGGGCATAAAGTCAGATTTAAATATGCCGCCATTTAACCGATCTGCAATGGATGGATACGCGGTAATCGCGAAAGACATAAAACCACCGACAGAGCTTGACGTCATAGAAAGCATACGTGCCGGATACAACCCGAAGAAAAAGGTCGGTAGAGGACAAGCCTCGAAGATTATGACGGGTGCACCAGTGCCTGCCGGAGCGGATGCAGTTATAAAAGTGGAGGAAACAAAGCCTTTGGACAATGACAAGAAGGTGCGTATCCTTAAGGAAATAGGAAAAGGGTCAAACATTGCCAGGAAGGCAGAGGACGTTCGAGTCGGCAAAACTGTCCTTTCGAAAGGGACAAGAGTAAGAGCCCAGGAGACAGGTATTCTCGCAGCGGTTGGTAAAAGCGATGTTAAAGTACATGCGACACCAAGTGTTGGTATTATCTCAACAGGGGATGAATTGGTAGATATTACACGTAAGCCAAAACCATGGCAGATTCGTAACAGTAACAGCTACTCGCTGGCAGCCCAGGCCAGACAGATTATCACAGACGTCGAGATACTGGGCAGGGTCAATGATAACAGAAGTGATATAAGGAAATTGATTCAGAAGGGTTTAAGGAAGGATATATTGATACTCTCCGGCGGAGTATCAATGGGGGAATACGATCTTGTCGGAGAGGTATTACTGGATCTTGGCGTTAAGATATTTTTTGAGAAAGTGGCGCTCAGACCTGGAAAGCCGACGGTATTTGGTATGAAAGACGATAAACTAATTTTTGCGCTTCCGGGAAATCCTGTGTCAACTTTTGTTACTTTTGAATTGTTCGTAAAACCATGCATTAAGAAAATGATGGGCTATACATCTTATGATCATCCGATAATCCACGCCGAACTCGAAAAAGGGATTAAAATTAAGAAAAAACGTCGTGAATACCGACCGGCATTATTAACACAGGAGGGCACAGGCTGGAAAGTTTCTCTGATTGACTGGCACGGTTCAGGAGATCTGTTTTCGATAACCAAGGCCAATGGTTTGCTGATTATCAACGAGTCAGTAGAGACACTTAACGCAGGTAGTATGGTTGAGGTAATGTTGACAGATGGATTGCTTTAAACATTGATTCGAGCTTGCCAGTTGAACTAAAACGTTAAAGCATAGTCAATATAATTGGATCAGCAATAGAGAGTACGAACCTGGATTCCCTGCGAAAGCAGGGATATTCATCGCTTTCCGGAGTATTCCGGCAATTTAGCTGCATTCACCACAGGCAATTTACCAGGAAAAAATATTGTTTAAAAAACCACTTTATATAAACCTCTTTCTCGCCTTTCTCACAATCCTTCTCCTTTCATTTTCATTTCCATCTCCATGCATAAGTTATCTGGCCTGGATTGCTTTAGTACCATGGCTCATAATAATCTCAACTGAATACAGGACAGGATTGTTCTCGTATTTAATTGGTTCTCTATTTTTTATTTTCAACTTAACTTGGATCGGGCTTGTTACCGGTTCTGGCTGGATATTATTAGCTCTTTACACCGCCCTTTATTTCTGTGCTTTCGGCATTGTCATACGTTTTTTACGCAAATGGCTGCGATTGCCGTATCTCTTTATCGCCCCGTTTGCATGGGTAACATTTGAATATTTGAGATCATTTCCCTATTTTGGCTTTCCGTGGTTTTTTGTCGGACACAGTCAATATCTACATCTACCGCTCATACAGATTGCCGACATTACCGGCGTGTATGGCGTATCATTTCTGATAGTTGCAGTCAACTCGGCAATTGCAGATTTGATAGAACAATCTATGTCTAGATATTTTCACAGACCAAAAACAGATCCAACATTTTTTTTCTACAAAAACAGAATAATACTCTGGGTTACAATAATTGTACCTTGTTTCCTGATATCTATAACTCTGGTCTACGGCTATTTTGATCTAAGTGGTAATCGCGCATTGCCGGAAGGCCCCAACATATGTGTTGTTCAAGGAAATATTCCACAAGGTGTCAAGATCAAGGCAAATAGCAAACAGAAGAAAAAGATATTGTCGAAATACACAAATCTTTCACTTGGATCTGCCGGGAAGAGTGTTGACGTTATTGTCTGGCCGGAGACTATGGTACCGGGCATTCTTAATATCAACCCTCAACTTCTTGACAGAGAAATAGACAGATTATCTAAGGAATCAGTCCGATCTATAACACGCGCGACCGGTGCCAATCTTATATTAGGAGGTACGGCGATTGATGTGTGCGATACAACTGCCACATATTTTAATACGGCCTTCTATTTCGACAGATACGGAAGATACGTAAACCGTTATGACAAAATATACCTTGTACCTTTTGGGGAATTCATTCCTTTTGAAAGGTGGTTTCCATTCTTTTCTTACATAGTACCATACAATGTAAGTTTAAGTAGAGGCGAAGAGAGGGTCATGTTTGATCTTACTACCAAGGATGACAGCAGGCATTGTAAGTTTGGAGTTATAATATGCTATGAAGATACGGTTGCACCTTTAGTAAGGAAATATAGAAAAGATGGCGCAGACTTTATGATAAATATCACCAATGATGCTTGGTTTCATGACAGCTCTGAACTTGACCAACATTTGGCAATAATGGTATTTAGAGCGGTTGAGAACCGGATCAGTATTTCAAGAGCAGCCAATAGCGGCATCTCTTCCTTTGTCGCACCAAACGGTGAGATATATGATTACTTAAGCAATGAAGGAAAGTATAAAGAGATAGAAGGCATATTATGTAACAAGATCAGATTTGAGAATTCTGTAAACTCATGGTATACAAACCACGGTGATGTGTTTGCCATTTTATGTCTATCAGTAACCACCGTACTGTTTTTGGCAACATTGACAAGGAGAATTTTCACTTGACATTTTAGTGTGTGAACGTATAATCCCTGACGTAAACCTTTGTAAAATTTTAGCTTATATCTAATATAGAAAGAGTAACAAAAAATGCATCCTTTAGATTATTTGTTAGGGTTGGCCTCCACAGATATGGGTATAGATCTGGGAACGGCAAACACTCTGGTATGTATTCCAGGTCAGGGCGTTGTGCTGTTTGAACCATCAGTGGTTGCGGTAAAACCCGGTACAAACAAGGTTTTATTAAATGGAAATGCTGTAGGCCAATCTGCAAAGGCCATGCTGGAAAAGGCGCCAAACAGTATTTCTGTGATAAGGCCAATGAAGAATGGGGTTATCGCTGATTTTGATATTACCGAGGCGATGCTTAGGTATTTTATTTTAAAGGTGCACAAGAGAAAATGGGGGATACGACCAAGAGTTGTAGTCGCAATCCCATCCGGTATTACCGCTGTAGAAAAACGTGCTGTTGTAAATTCAGCGGAAAGAGCAGGAGCCAGAGAGGTTTATTTAATATCTGAACCTAAAGCGGCTGCTATTGGAGCTGGGCTTCCTGTCGGAGAACCGGTTGCCAGTATGATAGTCGACATAGGAGGCGGTACAACGGAAGTAGCCGTAATTTCGTTAGGAGATATATTTGCACATGAAAGCTTAAGGGTTGCCGGCGATGCGATGGATGACGCAATAGTCCAGTATGTAAGACGCACCTATAGTCTGGATATTGGCTACAGAACAGCAGAAAACGTTAAGATTGAAATTGGTTCGGCATACAAATTAGATGAAGAACTTACAACGGAAGTGAGGGGACGTGATGCCATTGCCGGTTTACCAAGGGCTGTCACTATTACATCAGAAGAGATAAGAGAAGCACTTCTGCCAGCAACAGAGGCAATTATTGATGCGATAAGGAAGACGCTGGAAAAAGCATCACCGGAATTATCTTCTGATTTGCTAACTACTGGTATGGTTATGGTTGGCGGTGGTGTAATGATCAGAGGTTTAGATAGGTTAGCCGCTGAAGAAACTGGGCTTCCTGTAGTAATGGCAAACGAACCTATTACGGCAGTCGCGAGAGGGACTGGCATACTTCTAGAAGACCTTGATTTATATAAGGACGTTTTATGGGATAAGGAACTTGAATCCTGATTTTGCCAAATCCGTTAAAAGTAGCATAATTTACATTCTCGTCATAGTATCCATATCGCTTTTATCCATACCGGAAAGCATAACAAACAATATCAAGGTGACGGTTGCGTCACCCCTTGCACCAGTTCAAAAGATAATATCTCATACATCTGGCTTTCTTAAGAATAGGTTTAAAAGGCTGGTATCAGTGGCAAGCAATGCTCAAAAAAATGAAGAGATGGAGAAGGAAGTCTTCCTTCTTAAAAATAAAATAGTCAAACAACAAAATGTTATAAATGTATATAAGCAGAGGTTGGAAGTCGTATCTGAATTTAGAGAGAATAATCATAATAATGAAAAACCAATAATTGCGGATATCATAGGTTACGATGTCTCAAACTTTAGGAAAAGTGTTATTATTGATGTTGGAACAAAACAAGGTGCTTCAGTTGATGATATTGTGGTTTTCGGAAATGCACTTGTGGGCCGTATCTCAGCAATAGGACGTTCTTCCGGAAGGGTTGTACTGATTACTGACCCAGCGTCCAATGTTCCATCACGATTTTTACAATCAAGGATACAGGGAATAGTCCAAGGATCTGCGAATGGAACATGTATAATGAAATACGTACCCAGGCAGACAGAAATAAATGAGTCCGATAAGGTTATATCATCAGGTATCGGAGGAGCATTCCCAAAATCTCTATATATTGGTGATGTTATTGAGGTCAAACAGAAAAATGCAAAACTGTTCAAAGACATTAAGATTAAACCAAGAGTTGTTATTTCAAAGATAGAGCATGTATTAGTAATTAAGAAACGAAGAGTAGAAAACATTCCTTAGTAAGCATTTCTGGAATTTAAAGAAAATTTTTAGACATACAAAGATATCCTCATGCCATGGATTGCCATAATAAGTGTTATTTTATGCATATCATTAATCCAAACGACATTATTAAAACACATAAGCGTTCTGGGCATACAACCTGATCTCTTTATCATCTTTCTTGTATTCCATACATTAAACTCTAAACTTGAACGATCATTGCATACAAACTGGACAATAGGCATTGCTAAAGACTGTTTTTCCGAAGGTCTATTCGGTTTAAATACCGTTTTGTTTGTTATTGTGGGATATATGATATCAATGATCAAAGATAATATATATGGTAAGCACCTGGCTACACAAATTTCAGTTACGTTTATAATTTCAATAATATATAACTTTCTATACCTTTTTATGTTTTCAATATCGTTTACCTCGGCAAGCTTATTACCAATGGTATTGAAATGTCCCCTAATCGCAATTTTTAATTCAATAATTGTTCCTCCGGTATTCTGGTTACTCAACAGATTTTACTCTTCATTCGGATTTCCGTCTTTAAGAAGAAACGCAAGATAATGCAAAAGAAACGTTTTAAAATACTGTTCGGGATCATATCAGTACTATTCCTTGTAATCCTCTGCAAACTGTTTTATGTACAGATGATTGAAGGAGGGAAATTCAGTGGTATATCTAATAACAAAAGGATAAGAACCGTTGGTATTGATACATTAAGAGGGACAATTTATGACAGAAACGGTTCTATTTTAGCAATAGATAAGCACTCTTTTGAACTCACGGTTATGTATGAAAAGCTGTTTGGCGCATACTCGTGCTTTCAACAAAACATATTAACAGAAGTGTCAAAGGGGGAAAAACAGGAAAAATACCACAATCTATGCAAAGGATGTCATGCAGACAAGGAAATGTGGGTAGAAAAAATCGCTGGATTACTTGATGTTCCCTATACTGACCTCTTCAATAAAGCTACAAAAATTGTGAAAAAGATTGAAAAAATCAAGAATTCTGTTGAAAAGAAAAACAAAAGAAAGATACGCATCAGAGAAGAAACAGTATCTCACTCAATAGCTTCGCACGTACCCTGGGAAAAAGTTGCAAAGTTTGAAGTGGAAATGTTGAATCTACCAGGCATACAAATAGAGACAAAACCGGTAAGATGGTACCCTCAGAACGATATGTCTCCACATGTAATAGGCTATATTGGGGCTATGGGCGAAGAAGAAAGACAAAACTACAATTTTAAGCAAAGATGGTTTGAAGATCTGAAAGAAAGAGGTGAATCAGAGTCGGAGTTCTTTACTCAAAAAGCAATTTCAAAGAACGCTTTAATTGGAAAAAACGGAATTGAAAAGATTTATAATTCAAAGTTAATGGGAACCCCGGGAGAAAGATTTGAAGAAGTAACTCTTGATACAATGCGTGTTGACAAACTTATCCTGGAAAGACCGTCAACACCGGGTAATGATATTTTTCTGACCATAGATAGCAGAATACAGGGTATTGCGGAAAAAGCGCTTGGAAAGAGAAAGGGTTCCGTTATTGTAATGGATCCATGGAATGGTGAGATCATCGCAATAGCATCTTTTCCCAGATATAACTTAAATACGCTTAATAATGACTACGAAGCCCTTAGCAGAAACCCTCTAAAGCCATTCCTCAATAGGCCGATTCAGAGTGTTTTACCACCAGGGTCAACCTTTAAAATAATCACTGCAATTGCTGCGCTGGAAGAAAACAAATTAGATGAAAATTCTCACTTTCCTTGTTATGGATCATTGAAAGTTGGAAGTATCCATTTTCGATGCCTTGCAAACTATGGTCACGGCTTATTGAACATTGAAGAGGCCATGCAATATTCATGCAATGTTTTCTTCTTTCAAACAGCAAAAATCCTGGGAGGAACGTTATTGAAAAAATGGGCAGATAACTTTGGTTTGGGAAAGACAACCGGTATTGATCTGGCTTATGAAAAAAGGGGAAATATTCCAGATTCAAAGTCTATTTCCCAAACAATAAACTTATCAATTGGCCAGGGAGCAATGTTAGTTACTCCAATACAGATTGCAAAAATGATAGCCACTATTGCAAATGGAGGTTGGCATACGAAACCACATATACTCCGGAAAATAGCCGATCATAAAGGGAATATATTAGTGAACAATAAACATGAGCTGACAAAGAAAATAAATATATCAGAAAAAAACCTGAATATAATAAGACGTTCATTGAGTAAGGTAGTGACCGATGGCACTGCGAGAAAGACCGGCTTGAAAGAATTTCGTGTAGCAGGAAAAACCGGGACAACACAGACAGCACGGGAAAATGAAAATCATGCATGGTTTGTAGGCTATGCCCCTTTTGAGGCCCCTAAATACTGCTTTGTAGTTGTCGTAGAGCACACAAAAGGACACGGCGCAGAGGTTGCCGGCCCTATAGTCCGAGAACTTTTAACACAGATCGGAATTTAGCCTGTAGTGTAAGTGTAAAGAGATACCCACTAACTTCATGTTGATAACACTCAGTGCAACATCATCCAGAGCAGGATCGAGGAATCGTCTTTGTCACAATAATAGCTCTAACTTAAGATGTTTATTTCAAAAACCGGAAGGCCGACTTATTACAGCCCAAGGCATCACTCTGAAAATAATTGATATAAGCAGTGCAAACCTGGAAGTATAGTCTAAAATTATTATATTTCAGTTCCACAATATTATAATTCTAACTTGTTTGGAATAGTGGCTTAGGAGAATTGTAATTATGTATCGTCTCGTTGGTTTAAGAAATTTTGACTGGCTTATATTTTTAGTAATATGCCTGTTTCTGGCTACCGGTTTTTTCTTTGTATGGAGCGCATCATCAGAGAGCTTTGCATTTAAACAAGCAATCTGGATAGGTGTCGGTGTCGTAGTTTTCTCTGCTTTGTTAATAGTTGATTATTATTCAATCGGAAGAATTTCTTATATTTTATATTTAATGGTCCTCTTTTGTTTGTTTTTAGTATTATTATTTGGTAAAACGGTATATGGCGCACAAAGATGGCTGATGATAGGCCCCATCTCCATACAACCCTCTGAGATGATGAAGATAGTCCTTGTTTTAGCTCTCTCAAGGTATTTTGTAAATAAAAAGAGCCTTGACGGGTTTAACGGTATTATCTTTCCGTTAATTTTAACGCTCCTGCCAATGACATTAATTATGAAACAGCCGGATCTTGGTACAAGCTTGATCCTGTTTCCTGT